>NZ_FNHL01000005.1 GCF_900103715.1 Halogranum gelatinilyticum
ACTCGAGTTCCTGCAAACACGTCTTCGAGCAACGGGTCAGGTCGCAACAGCACTCATCACCGACGCGGGCGGCCATCTCGAACTTCGTGTGACACTCACACCATCGTACTATCCAGACTCCGTCGAGGAGGCGACGCTGGCTGTTCGCTGGTACACGAACGACGACTTCAAAATTCACTACCGGGAGGTTCAGTCAGACCGCTCCTGGGAATGTCGGTGGGATCGTCACCCCAACCCCCACAATACCCGAGACCATTTCCACCCTCCACCGGCTGCCCCCACCCCCGGCGACGACGCTTCGTGGCCGACTGACCATCGCGACGTGCTTCGGCTCGTCCTCGACGAAATTGAAGACCGGATAGCGGCCCTGTGGAGTGAGTAAGGGATGTCCCAAAGGTGAGCCTGTATCGCGAACGATTTTGTCACCCCATTGTGAATGAGTAGGTAGAATGGTCGTCGTTGAGCACGTCACCCGCCTAAGCGACCGGCGCTCACAGACCTCTTCGGAGACGTTTCCGGACGACACATTGGAAGCGATCCGGTCTGCCGTCGAAGCTGTTTCAACGAGTGTCTTCGAGGATACGGCAAAGCACAAAGAGATCGGGGCATTTGACGCTTCAATTGCTGACGCACTACCCCAGTACGAGTACGAGGGGGACGCCGCCGGCGGCTACAACCCAAACTGCAAACTCTGGTCGCATCTGGACTTCAACTACAGCGTCGATCTGTACAACGCTGACGAGCGTATTGCCATCGAGGTCGAGAAGAGTGAGCGGAAGAACATCAGCGACGACCTGCTCAAATTCCAGAAAGGCTACCGCACCAAGAAGGGCGGCCGGCCGAAGATCGAGTTCGGATGCTTGGTCGTGCCGGTGAACTACCGAGGATCCGACAACCTCTACCAGCACAGCCTGACCAAGCTCGACTTCATGAAGGGCGTCCTGTTCATCGACGACGTCGCCGTCATCGGCTATCGAGATCCGCGACCGGACTGACGCCGTACGACCTGACCTGTTTGTCTGCGCCGCGAGGCGTGCAGCGCGTGACAGCGTGTGCAACGTGATTCACCATGGCTGATCCCGATATTCACGACGACACAAGCGCCGACTACGAACAGCTCGAGAAAGCACTGCTCGCCCAGGACCGCGATGTCGCCGGCATCGACACGGCGGACGTCGACGACGAAACGGCCCAGTACCTGGTCAGCGAGCTCATTGACGCGGACGTCATCACTACGGTTCCCGAGGACCGCGTTCTGGTTCACGAACCGAGCGGCACCGCCTTCGACTCGACGACGCAGCTAGTCGTCTTCCACCGTGGCTGGACGGCCGCCCGCGGTGCCGACGAGGAAGCCGAGTGATGCAGCAGACGCTCGTTGGCTGTGCCTTCTGCGACGCCCCACCCGGCACCGAGACTGGCGAGGCGCATACCTGGGGAACAAATGAGCGGGTCACCCACCCGATCTGTGTCGACTGCGCTATCCAGACGGAGTCGGATCCCAACCACTGCGATCATCATGCCTGCGACGGGTGCGGGCTCGTCGTCGACGCACTTGCAGCGCTCACGCGGTTCCGCGTCGAACTTGGGCATCTCGAAGGCCCGTTACAGCTGTGCGAGCAGTGTAGCCCAGGCGGACTGGCGACGTACTGGACACGCGACCTCGAGGAACATCTCGTTAGTGAGTCTTGAGTCGGAGTCGGAGGTGGTCAGAAAGGGTGGAAACTTGCTCACAGCGTAGGCACGGCTCCCTCTTCACCAAGATCAGATCGTCATTGAGCGACGTTCGACGCGCCCATCGGTTACCGCGACGGCGTCTTTCGCTTCCAGCCGCCTCACAATCTCCTGTACGTCCGCTGCAGACCAATCAAGCTCCTGTTGCAGGTCAGCCACCGACTTCGGTTCGTCAAGCGCGTGCAGCACCTCCAACTCCTCGTAGACGCGCTCGGTGATCTCCGCCACGGGGTCGTGCAACGGTGTCGTCACGTTGTGTTGGTCGGTGAGGTCAGTCAGCGCTTCGTTGATGTACGTCACGAACAGCTCTTGGTCCAAGAGTTCGACCTGCGTCTCAAGTTCCGCTTCGACGACGTCGAACTCGAGGCCGGTCTGCATCAACGAGAACATATCCTCGATATCGTCCACCCGACCGGCAACCGCTTTGAACAGGAAGATGTCTTCTGGACTCACGAGTTCGACCACGAGATTTCCCGGGTCGAGATAGCGTTCGCTCCGCTCACGAATGCCTGGAGACAGAATCAGCTTGCCAATCACCTGCTGGTTGAAGATGTCGATACGACACCCGTCATCGTTCTCGAGGATACGCTGGGCACCGAGTTCTTCGTACTCTTCGTCCGGTTCCCGGACGATATCGTACCCCAACTCGAGGAGCACCGCTTGTAGCTGACTCAGATCGTCGCCGGAGGAGACGATGAGGTCGATATCTTTGGTCGTCTCCTTGAGTCCGCGAAAGGCCATCGACCCACCGCCAATCAAGAAGACAGTAAGTGGGTTGTCCAGCTGCTGGCCGATGCGCTCGAGTTCCGACCGGATGTATGAACTATCAAACCTCGCCCTCATAGCGCCACCTCGTACTCCTCAGCCAGTTCCTGGAAGTCCTCCCACTCGGGGAGTCGCGACGTCCGCTGGGCACCGCTGGTGTCGAGATACGTGTAGAGGTCGTCGACGACGTCGTCGACGCCGTACTTGGTGGCTTGGGCTCGGAGTTCGTCGCGGTCGATGTCGACGTGACTGAGCAGGAGGAGACAGTATGACTGCGTCCGTGCGCCCGAATCGATTACGAGCATGTGGCAGCACAATGTCTCCGGCGAGAGCTCGTTCGTCGCCTCCGAATAAAGGTAGTACCGACGATCACGTGCCAACAGCGGGAGACCGTATCGCTGGAACTGGTCTGGACCTGTCGGAATGAAGTGTTCGTCGGCGATCTCAGTCGTCGTCTGTACAAGGAACTCGTCAAGCGATTCCCACAGAATCGAGTACGTGTCGGTCTGTGCTTCGACAGTCTGGCGGTGGACGTGATGGGCAAGCTCACGAGCGAATACGCTCAGCGGTTCGAAGCCATCATTCAGTGCGTACGCCCCGTCGTCAGTTTGGTAGACGATTCCGCGATGCTGAAGCGGGGCTAGCGCACGGTGGACGGTACTTCGGTGGACGTCGGCGCGGCGTGCGAGTTCGGTCGCGGTCCGTGGGATGTCGAGGTAGTAGCACACACAGAGGGCAGCCCCTGACAACAGCTCCGGCCAGTCGATGTGTGGATACTCCTGTGTGAGATCCGTAAGTAACTCGAGGGCCTTTGCGTCCGACAGTCGAATCTGCTTTGTTTTCCCCTGTCGACGTGTCTCGACGAGGCCAGTCGTTTCGAGTCGCTCGACGAGTTCTGAGGTGTAGCTGAGACTCCGATCGAGATTCGTCGCGAGTTCAGAGACCGTCTGCTCACCGTGGAGGGCTGTAAGGGCGCGAACCTCACCTTCTGTGAGCATCCTGTTGCATACTAGCGAACCAATATATAAATCGCTTCGGTATTTTGCAACGCAGAGCTGACTCTGTCGAGGATGTAGGCATAACGGATGAAAGCCCTCGGCCGCTCGGCATCCCGCGACCACCGCTGCGCTCCTCGTGCCTGCGGTGCTTGCGGGGCCGGGGGACGACCGAGACGGCCTCGCCCTTTCTGAGTCCGCCAGGATGGCGGCTGGGTTACTGAGCGTCGAGAGTGGTTGAACGGTGTTTCTCTACGGCCCGCCCCGCTCGCCGCTGCCGCCCTCCGCGTCGCTCGCGACCGACCATTCCGGGCATGCGGGCGCTCTCCGCACCGCCCGCGCCCGTTCCGGGCTAAAGTGAATCTGGTCTCGACGCCAGCGGGTAACCGCGGGGGGTTGCGCGGCGTGGCTGCTCACCCCCCACGCTTACTCCGCTGGACGCTCGCTCCGGGCGGGTCGGCGCGCGGTGCTGGTTGGGTGGCCTCCCTATGGCGCGCTCTCGCTCGCGCCCCAGGGGGCGCTCGCGAAGGCGCGAGCGAGAGCGCGCAGATGGTTCTGTCGGTCGGTGTCGTCGAAGAACCGCGATGTAAGGGCATCGCGGTGTCGGGCGCGTGAGCGCCTTCGGATCAGTGAGATCCAATGTCAAGTAAGAACGTCTTTGGTAATGAGGTTTCGGTCGATGAACAGGCATTCGAAAAAGCGGACGAAGCGGCGGTCGACGAAGACGGCTTCGAGGTCGTCGATGAGACGCCGGAGTTCCAGGCGACGGTGCAGATGGAGGTGCAGGCAAAGGTCGATGCGAACCACCCGGACGGGATGGTCGACACCAGCGACGAGCGGATCTACGGTGCGACCCTCGAACAGGAAGAGCGCATTCGGGCGCGGGAAGCTGAACTGGAGCGCATCAGTGCCCAGGCAGAGCTGGGGACGCAGGAAGGTCGGGAGAAGCGGACGCGAGACATCGCGGCGAAGCGGAGCGCTGAGCGGCGTGCAGAGTTCCAGAAGCGGGCGGCGAGCGTGAACCCGATGGCTGACCCGGAACGAGGTGATCCTCGTGCAGAACTCACGCAGGAGCAGTTGGCGGCGGTGAACAAGCAGTCGATGCGGCTGGCGAAGAAGCTGGATGGCTGGTCACGAGCAGCGATTGGTCGGCGGCTGGGTGAAGCTGTCGTCGGTGGGAAAGACCTGATGAGCGCGGTCGTCGGGGTGTTCGAGGAGTTGCAGACGGCGCCGGGGCAGGTGGTTCCCATCGGAAAGCTCGAGGACGTCAATCGCAAAGAGGTGAGCATCGAAGGTACTGTGACGCAGCTGTGGGAGAGCGACTCCGCGGCAATTCAGCAAGTCGGACTCATCGAGGACGAAAGCGGGCGAACGAAGTTCACGAGTTGGGTCGCAAGTGACCAACCCTGGATCGATGAGGGTGAGACGGTTCGCATTCACGGAGCGGCGAAGAACTGGTACAATGGGCGCGTCTCGGTGGCTCTGACCGGCTGGAGCACCGTGATGTTCCCAGAGCGCGGACGGTGGTGGGAATAGCCAGTCGTCGCACCCTTCTTTTTTGCTACGTGCCGGACCGACCCAGACCCCACCTCCCCACCCTCCGCTCCGTGCTCGCTTCGCTGCGCGCGCAGCCACGACCTATAGAATCAGCTCTAATTTCGTGGCGAAGAACTCAGCCCGATGTACTGCTCTAATTGTCCAAATCGAGTGAGGCTGTGGATGTTTCTTCACCTGCGAACGTCTCCAGCAAGTACAGCACGCTAAATCCGAGGTTCTCGTGAATCCACTGCTGGTTCGAGTAGAGATCCGTGAAGTCGCCGGTGACGAAGTGACTGATGCCGATTTCCTCCTTCAGGAATACCGCATCGCACAATAGCGCGATATCGGCGTTGTTCTTCATTCGGACTGGCCACTCCTTCAGCCGTCTCTCGACGTCCGGATACTCCCGGTCGCGCACCGGCTCCAGATATACGCGAGCCTCAATCTGATCCTTATTTTTGATCGACCTCTCCATCAGGACATCTTTCAGCTTTCGAGCGGCCTCACGAGCTGTCCGCCGGGAAATCTCCCCTTCCTTCTCGAAGTGCCATTCAAAATACTTCTGGAGCCGTGGCCGTACTTCCTTCTCCTCGGACTCCTTCATGTCGAAGCGGTCGACGTACTCGTCCATCACCGTCTCAATGTCGAGCTCGTCGTCACGATAGGTCTGCAGCTTCTTCCCGAACTGTCGCAGCTTCAATCGGAGCTTTGCCCGCTTCTCCCCATACAGCCCTTCGTCCCGTTCGAGTCGGATGTCAGCGTTTCGTCGACTGTTGTGCTCGGTACTTGAACAGTATTCGTAGACTGCGTTCTTCCCGGTATAGATCGTGTTGTCGGTGTCGAACAGGCGTTTGGCTTCGGGGTACCACCGGTCGTTTAGGAAAGTGAGTCCGAGCAAGCAGTTGGTGTCTACGAAGTACCGAGTCATAGGGAATTGTAGTTAAGGGGCGGTGGAGAGTCCGAGAAGGGCGATTGCAACTCCGTTAGCGGCCTCCGATACTACATCGTTTTCGTCCAAATCTGTGTGTAGGCGGGAGCGTTCTCGTTCGATAAGTTGGAGCTCTTTCCGGATGTCGTCTTGTCGGCCTTCGAGATCTTGAGTGTCAAGTTCTTCAGCGATTTCTTCCGGAGTCAGGCCCGTGTTTTCGCGTTGGGCCAAGTCGATGCAAAAGATGGTCCAGAACAGGTCAGAGACTTTCAGGGCCTTTTGGGGCCTGTATTCTTCTGCGTCAAGTTCAGCGCTTAGAACCGAGTACCAGAGATCGAGATCCTGCTCAATCCAAGGGTAGTCATCAACTGGGAAGGTATCGATAATATCGAAGACTGTATCCACGACTGCTTCCTGGCTGGAGTCTACCTCAGAATAATCAGGTTTGTTGTCGATAGCGTCACTGAGTTGTTTGTCGAGTTTTCGGTAGTGGCGCTGGACGTCGTAAGGCGCGTCCTCGTACATTTCATCAGTCAATCCCTCCGTGTTTTGTTCATATAGCCGATTGAGTGCTCGGGAGAGTGCGAGACGGGCCTTTGTTTCTTCCTCAGGAGGAAGAGAGACCTGGGAAGCTGAAAGGCTGCACCGAACTTCTCGGGCATCGTCGCTCCAGTCGATTGTAACTGGGGATCCACCAGTCTTCGCCATCGTTCCGAATTTGTACCAGAAATGCTGGATATCGGTGTCCAACCCTACATCCTCAAGTTCCTTGTCAGCAAAGTAGAGCAGCTTGTAGAAGGTTTTCGGGCGTAGTGGGTTTGAGTAGAATCTTTCATCCAAGAGAAGGGCCGTTACCTCCCCTACGCTCAGTGTAGAGGTCATACTTATTCTAAGATATCAACAGCCCATCTAATTACTGTATTGAAAAAGGTGAATCTGAATCGTGAAGCTTCAGAAGCACAGCTAGGCATTCTGTTCTTGGTTCGAGTATTGATTGTTCATTACGACGAAATGATTTAGGAACTGTATTGCGAGGTTCAACATAACGTGGCGCTCACCAACCTCCTAGGCGAACGCGAAGCCCTCGCGAAAAATTCGGAGATCTACGGTGACAAGGTCCAAGAGTACATGGAGGCGATGGGGTACTACATCACCGAAACATCGCCTACCCATGGCGGCCTTGTCGATCAGAAATATGAACTCCCAGAGATCAGAGGGGACCGGGAGGTCTGGGTCGAACTCAAGTGGACGGACCAGCGCCGACACGGGAAGAAATTTCTGGAGGAGATGGGGAAGTACTTCCTCCACTACATGGACCGGCCTCCTGAGAAACGGTTCGACGTGGCCATCTTCGGGCGGAACCTCGAGAACTTCAACGAGTGGCGGAAAATCTTCGATGTCACCAAGCAGACCGACGAAGCAATCCAAGAGTTCTACGATCGGGTGTGCGAGAACGACAAACTCTCGGACGACCACCGAAGGAAGATCAAGAGCTATCCGATGGACGACTTCGAGGAGTTTCTGAGTGACACTCACGTCTACCAAGCCGACTACGACTCGCTCTTGATGAAGATCGAGGAGTTCGAGAAAGACGACCGGTTCAAACCGGACTTCTTCCAGCGCGAGGCCGAACCAATCACCGGCAGGACAGAGCTGACCACCAACCTCGTCGAAATAACAGAGTACCCTGAAACGCTGTATATCGGAGACCAGGTGGAGGGAGCGACCCAGGAGGTCGCATTCAAGCTCAGGCCCTTCACGGTGCCGACGTGGTTCAAGTCGAACAAGGTGTACAGCTTGTTGCCGCCAGAGGATATGCCGAAAGCGGTCAAACAGTTCATCAACCCGGATACGGTCGAGGAGACCGGGTTCCGGTCGTGGGTAGAGGCCGACCAGAGGAACGCCGATATCGGGAAACGACTGATCCGGGCCGTTGTTCTCTCCAAGGGTGAAGACCGTGGCTGCATCGCGATAAACTACCGTAGCGACTACCACCTCTACTTCCCGCATGAAGACCCTGACGAGGAAGTACGGAAGGAAGAGGGCAGACAGGTCACCCGATACTTCGGTGACGGAGACTCTCCATTCTTCCGGCACCACTCACTCCGTATTGGCATCCTCGAATACTCGGGGCAGTACTTCCTGACCCTGAAGCCAGCGATCCTATTTACCACCAACGGGAAAGAGAACCGGATCACCGGAGAACAAGCCAAGCCATTGCACGACAGGTTCAGTCCCAGCCGACACGGGAACAACAGGAAAACACGGAGCCGGATCAATCACTGGTGGAAAATCCTGGACTACGGCGACACCAAACAGGACGATCTGGACATCGGGACAGAACCCGTGATGCTCGAAGTCAACAAAAGGCCACCCAGAGACACCGACGAACGGGACGGCAGTATGCAGAACAAGTGGCTGGGGGAGTTCCAATGACCGGTTTCACCGCTGAGGTCCTCGACGAACCCGGCTTGATGTTTGCCGACAGCGAGGAAGCCATCGATCCCCGAGTTGGGCTGATGAAATACGGGCCGAGAACACCGTCCGGCAAATCCGAGCACCAGGTTATCAACATCGGGTACATCGGGTCTGGTCGGTCTCTCGGCGGCCTTGAGAAACTGTTTAGCGACATGGAGCTGGCGATCACCGCGGACGAAGACAAGTCGAAGCGGTGGAAACCACCGTTCCCTGGCCTCGGTGAGCGGTCACCGCTGAACTTCACGTTCAACACGCAGAAGCGGTGGCGGCAGACGATTACCCGAGGCGAGATACGGGATTTGAAACAGATCCGCAGCCGGAAAGATCGGTTGGAAGAGGCCGTCGAGATCATCAAGATCAACCTCGAAGTCCTGTACGCCAAGGAGACGCCACCTGACGTCGTGTTCATCGCGATTCCCGAAGCGATGTGGGACGCCTGCACTCCATCCCACCAGGACCATGCCCGGATGCAGTCAGAGACCAGCGACTTCCACAACCGGATCAAGCTACTAGGGATGGAAGTAGGGTTGCCGACGCAGCTGATGCAGCCGAAGACCCTCCGCGGTGAGGACGTCCAAGACAAATCCGAAATCGCATGGAACATCGCGGTCGGAACACTCTACAAGGCGCAACGAGGCCATCCTTGGAAGCTAACCGAGTTGGAGGATGGGACGTGCTTTGCTGGGATTTCCTTCTACAAGGAACGAGGCGGTGACAAATCTCGAACTCGGACTGCGATGGCTCAAGTATTCCTGGAGACAGGGGAGAACTTCATCCTTCGAGGCGATCCCGTCGAAGGAGAAAAACACGGGCCAGGCAACAACCATCTCGCAGAGGAAGACGCCGAACAGCTAGTCAAAAAAATTCTTAGGCATTATCGTAGTCACAAAAAGACAGAACCACGACGGTTGGTACTTCACAAGCGGTCAGAATTCTGGGAAGACGAGCGTGAGGGTTTCATCAAAGGTGCGGGGAGTATCGAGTTGATGGACTTCGTCACGGTGCGAGAGCGACATCCGGTTCGGGCTTTGAGTTCCGGGATCTATCCGGCACTTCGAGGAACTATGCTCTCCGCCCCTAACCACGAAGAACATTACCTGTACACGAAGGGATACATCCCCGCGTTATCGACGTACCCGGCTTCGAATATCCCGGAGCCAATCGTGGTCAAACCAGATCCAGAGGTCAGTGATTCATCACCGCAAAAGCTGTGTCGGGAAATGCTAGCATTCACGAAGTTGGATTGGAACACGTCGGACTTCTGCACAAAGCTCCCAGTCACGATTGGGATCTCAGATGCCGTAGGGAACATCCTTGCTGAGGCCGAAGCTCAAAATACTCGTCTAGACATCCATTACTACCACTATATGTAGGCTGTCGGGCTGATAGAAGCCGAGTCAACCCATATTCAGTAGTCTCAGTTCATCAGATCAGAGTTGGATACTTCCAAGGCGTTGATTTTTATATGCCCCTCGATGGGTGAGGGGCTCGGTGTTGAGGCGAGTTCCCCGTACTCCGGTGAGACACATGGCGACGAGAGATATCTACGAAACGAGCTTCGACGAAGACGTCCAAACGGAATCGAACGCAAACCAATGTCCCGAGTGCAGTGGCCGAGTCACTACCAACTCAGTCGAAACCATCTGTGAGGACTGTGGACTCGTTATTGACGAACAACGAATCGACCGCGGTCCGGAATGGAGAACTCATGATCAGGACCAGCGAAAGCGAACGGGCGCTCCACTGACTGCAGCACGTCACGACCGGGGACTGTCGACGGAGATCGGTCGCAGGAAAGATGCGAACGGAAACGAACTCTCTGGGCAAAAGCGCCAGCGACTGTCCCGAATGCGCCGGGAACAGAATCGTGGTCGGTTCCAGTCGAAAGCCGAGCGAAACCTCGCACACGGGCTGGGTGAAGTACGAAGAATCGCCAGCGCCCTCGAGCTTACAGATTCGGTCCGTGACCAGGCGTGTCAGCTGTTCCGGAGCGCTCAGAACGAAGACCTGCTTCGAGGCCGATCAATCGAGGCAATTGCGGCAGCAAGCGTCCACGGGGCCTGTCGCTGTAACGGCCACACGCGGTTACTCGACGACGTCGTCGACGCAGCACGCGTCGAACAATCGAGAGTCGCGAATGCGTACAAGACGCTGAATACAGAACTTGGGCTCCCGACTCAGCCGGTTCGCCCGAGTGAATACATCCCCCGTCTCGCGTCAGAACTCGATGTTCCAACGTACATCCGACAGCGGGCTCGGAGGTTGGCTGAACAGTCAGAATCGTCAGGAGCCGCGTCGGGTGTCAAACCGTCAGGATTCGCAGCGGCCTGTTTGTACAAGGCGGGTCGCGAAGAGGGACGGTGGCTGACGCAGGCGGAAGTGGCGGAGGTGGCGAGCGTCACTGCAACGACCATCCGGTCGCATCGAGACACGCTGAACGAATTGGCGGTCTGAAGACGCTGTCTGCGAGTTCTGTGCCGATTCGAGTTCGGCGTTGGTGGCTGAGATTTAAATACAGAGACGAGGGAAGGTGCTGCCAGACGACTCTATGAATGGACGTCAGTCTGATTTTGAGGAACTACGACCACTTGGTGAAGCGACTCGCGTTCCCGACGACGAGCTTTCTGGACGAGGGAACGCTGGGCGATCAGAGGGACAGCGAAGAGAAAGGCCGGATTCGTATCCAGATCGAACGAGATCGACACGGAGCGAATGTTCCTCCTGTGGTGCGTCGATTCCTGCGAACCGTACCAAGTGTCGGTTCTGCCTCTCGAATCATCTCGATGGAACCACCGACGATAGTCGCACCCCGGATACTGAGTGGACACTACTCCACGTCGTCCATCTGCTCGTCGAAGCGTCGACGTTCTACGCCGCCGTCGCGAAAGGTGCTGCTGCAGCCACACTCCTCACGAAGGCTGATAGGGATCCAGTAGTTGACGACTGCCAGCTGCTCTACGACCTCGATACAAAGCCTGCCGCACAGCTGACCGACAAGTGGCCCTCGCTCCCCGAAGCAGTTCGAGTCACCTCTGAAAGCGGTGAACAGCTACTCACAACCGCTCGTAAGCGCACGGAACAGACAGAGTCGACGCAGTCGTCGTGTGAGGGGGCGCACACGACGTTCCTCTACGACGAGGGAGGGCACGACGTTAGTGAGGAAAGTCGGCTTACAGGCTTACTTGAGAAAGCCGAGAGCGACGTCTGGTTAGTGCCAGCGATTGCACTTCAGCGTTCCGTCGACGACGAGCACTCAGAGGATCGTCGGCCCAACATCCCCTCGAAAACACGTCTTGACTGTCGCAAGTGTGGTCGAACGACCGAGCATCAGTTCCAGGAGTTCGAGTCGCTCCCAGCTGACGAGTGGTCTGGCCAGCCAATGTGGGAGTGCCAGGTGTGTCAGTCGCCTCGTCACGGACCAGACCCCGAGTAGGATAATCGATTGAACAACGCCTTAACCAACATAGGATGACTGCACGAAGTCTGTTGGTTAAGTCTGGTGCAGGACTTCAGCGGGAGACATCAGCGTACCTGCTTCGTTTTTCTGCGCCAGAAGTAGGCGGAGGCGTACATCATGGACCCACGAGACACACCAGGATACCGACTGCACCGCGCGCTCAGCAACCTCAACAGCATCGATATCGAGCAACTGGACGCTCCCGACCGAGAGCGAATCGTTGAGGCCACGACGCGTCTGGAGCAGGTGGGACTACTCACTCGACCAGGCCCTTCGGAGAAATCGAACACCAAGGCCGAATCCTGAAGAAAGGATCGGTCGAACAGCGTCGGTTCAGCTTCTCTTCCAGTCGGCTCTGTTGAAATCCCCACATATCGATAGGAGTGGCGTGCTGAATGTAGAGCGTCTATTCAGCACGCTATCGTCATCCTGCAGACGGATTATCTTAGTCACAGCTCACCGTTTCCATTCATCCTCCCAGTGACCGAGACGCACCGGTGCCAGAATCTCATCATCATCGAGATTTTCATTCTTCGCTTGTTCCTCCCACTGGATCGCTAAGGACAGGTAGATGAGAGCTGAGCGAGCCTTCCGCAGGCTCTTAAGAGATAATTCCTCGAAGTCACTCCGGTATAGTGAAATAGCTAGGTCGTCCCGAAGCCTCGATTCGGCATCAGGACCGACCCACATCGGTTCGTGGAGTTTCAAGTAACCGTGCTCAAGTTCGTTCCGAGTATCTCTGAGTTCCTTTGCTCCGGGATCCATTGAGGATTCGACGTACATCTCACTGAAGAACTCGAGGTCCTTACTCAACCAGAACAATCCTCGAAGTGCCCAGTTCTCATGCCCATCGAATGCAGGTGCTAGCTTGTTCCGCCCCTGGGATTTGTACCAGACGTTCCCGAAGTTGAGTTTGTGCGAGGGAATGTGAGAGAGGTCGAAGTAGTACTGAATGAAGGAGGCGATTTTGTCAAAGAGCGAGTAGGCCATCCGCATGGCAATCCGGACTTTCTCTGCGTTGAACGAGTAGACAGGGTAGTCGAGCGTGTTCTCTAAGCGGACATCCTTATCTGAGAAGTGGGGTTCATCGTTGTAGAGACCCTCATAGAGGAGGTATCGTGCCGATACATACTCCTGTTTCATTTGATTGTAGAATCCGACGCATGAGACGATTTTGCTGCTCTCTTCGCCGGAGACTGACCCGAGATGCAGGATGTCTTGTGCAGCGATGGAGTTCGCTCCGAGATCATTGAGTGGATTCAGAAACAGGGTTTGTTCTAAACACCACTGACGGTACTTCTTTTCCTCGTCAGAATCACCCAATGAGTACTCCTCAAACTCCATTTCTTCGTCGAGGACGCCGGGTTTGAACTGGTCGGCGATGTGCTGCTGAACGCCCTCAAAGTACTCCTTCATCGGGGGGAAGAGGCCGTCAGCTGCTACTGCCTCGTCTAATTGCTCATACGCAGCGCGGAGAAAGGTGGCTGTATGTCCGTTGTCGTAGTGTGCTCGGGCATAGCTGTGGAAACCGATGCCTTTCTGACCTTTTGCCTGTGCGAAGGCGGGATCAATTTCTAGCGCGTGATTCCAGCAGCGGATAGCCTCAACTACACGGCCAACCTCGGAGAGAGCGTTTCCAAGGTTCGTGTAGGTTTTACAGGCCTCGATATCTCTAATTTCCGCGATTCCGTCTGGGTCGAGGGCCATTCTGAAGTGGTAGATCTCTTGTTCCAAGTCGTCGTTTTCCCACCACCATGATCCGCTATCAACTGCGTTGAGTCGTCTGAGATGGGAAAATGCGTTACCAAGATCGTAGTGGATGCGGGACCTGTGTCCTGGTGGTAAGTCGCGATCCAGTAGTTCTTCAGCGAGGTCTATTGCGTGGTTGATCCCGTCTTTTTTGCCTGTGTCCCCTGATGCATCTACGAGAAGTCCAATTATATTGAGTGCAGGTGCGTCGGCGAAGTCGTCAATAGAGTTGATTGAAAAGAGTTTCTTGTAGACTCCATCAGGGTCTGTCACTATTTGTTCGTTCAGTTCGAGGAGGGTTTCATTCGGGTTATCGCCAAGCGGATTGTCAGTCATAGGTTCTAGTGGTTCCAGCTACGGGATGCGATTCGGTCCACATGAAGAATACTGCGGATATCGTCATAATAAGCGATGCCGTGTTCCTGAAGATAGAAACGTTCGTAGGAGAAGTCGATCGCAGGAGTGGACCTGAACGATTAGCGCGCTCTAATCAGCATGGCCTCAACGAGCCGTCACCGGATGACTATTTAAACAGAGCCTCGGGGTCAGTTTTGTTCCGCCCCTAGAGGGGTGCGGGGGTAGGAAAGTGCCCTCGAGGACTAACAATGGCAACACTCCAAGCAGCGACGACGTCGACCGGCGCGACCGTAACCGATGCACAGGCAGTCCGCCAGCTCTGCGAAGCACATTGCTTCGGGACCCTGAATTGGGAAGTAGACGAAGAAGGAGAGCTCATCATCTGGGGCTACGACGCCTTCGAGATCTACGAAACTCGTGAGGATGGACTTCCAGACTACGATGGTGGTCTCGTCACTCACGAGTTCCTCCGAAAGCTGGCCAACTATCTCGAATCCGGTGAAGAACTCGACATCCAGACCGCGGGGTACACGAAATGCCGGTTCCCGGTACTGGCAAAGCGATACGTGGTTCGCGACGGCGAGGTCCTCCACGCGGACCTCAGCACTCTCAAATCGATAGAGGAGTAGCTGAAAATCAGTCTCCCCGCGAGATGCGAGGGTCCTGTTTGTCTGGGCCAGAATGACTGAGCCCATTCAGGGCTTCGTGATTCAATGTCTGAACAACCATCGAACGATCCGTTTGAGGAGTGTGAGCTGAGCCCCGACGCGGTTCTTGGCACTCACACCTTCGAAGACGTACTATTCACAGACGAGACGGAAATACCGGTGAATGTGTTGACCGGTGAGACGCCAGCACATTCGCAAGCAAGCGTCGACGAAGCTCGAGCCTTCGCCGCCGGAATCGACAGTGACACGCCGCACATCGCACTCCCAGCATCAGTCGAAGCGCAAATCGAAACAGCAAGCAAACCGTACACAGCTGCTGCCTTCTTCCACTTCAAGGCGACCGGGTCGCTCAAGCGACATCGTGCGTACCACGCCGCCTACAACTCGGATACGTTCTCAGTTGAGTTCGAGGCCGATTACGAGAGTGGAGACCTGACGATCACCGTCGAGGAGGAGGACTGCCAGTCGGAGATCGAGAACGTCTAGCCAGCATCGTCAGTACTATTTTTTGAGCGCCGGCGATGGGTGCCGGCGCATCACGTAGCGAGGCAGTGTGCAGTCGCGTGCGTCGGCAGACGAAGGTGAAAACCGATGCATATGGTCATTTACGCTCTGGTAGAGGCATCGACGCGAGATGACGCAGTGGCCACCGGCAAAGCAGTGTTCGACCGACTGGTGGGCGCAGGCCCGCATTCCCCCGCCGTGTTCGACTACTACGTGACCTTCGACGAGGAGAACACGACGGTCGCAGGCAAAGCGCGGTGGGGCGATTTACCGGCTGCAGCCCCCGTCGACTCAAACGATGGGCAGGACCTACTCGACCAAGGATGGGAAGCGACGAAAGAAGAGTTCGAGCGCAATCTCGAACGCGTAAAGGAAGCCATCGACGAACTCTCCGACGAGGAAATCATGCGCGATGAGGACCTCGCTCGGCACGCGTTCCACCAAGTCGGTGCGTACGACGGGCCGTCGGTGTTCCTGTACGACCAGCACGCGACCGGCATCCGGCATCGCGAACAACTGGATCGAATCCTCGAAGAGAGTGAAGACCTCTGGATCGTCCCCGCCGACGTCCACTTCTAACCGATGTCCCGGATCACAAACTGGACACGGGAGAGTCGCTCACCGTCGCTTGCGTATCGAAACACCGATACTGGAGCCCGAGCCGTTCTCCACCGTGCACCGGACTCCTACCGGTACAAGTGGCGGGCAGCAATCCTCGTCGACGGCTATCCGGTCTGGTCACGTGGCTTCGAGACGAAGCAGGTGACAGCCTTTCGGGACGCTCTCCGAGACAGACCACTCCCTGAGCTGACCTGCCCTGAGTGCCCGAACGACGACGTTCTCGTCGGTGAGAAGGCATCTGACGGGGCGAAGGTACAGCGCTGGTTCGACTGTCCCGATTGTGGCTACGAAGCTCGCTCGAAGGTAGTCTACGGCGCTGAACGCTAAGGTCACAAGACGTCCAGCGGTAGCGTTTTTCTGGGGCAGGAGGGGTGGCCCGAGTCAAACGGACCAGATCTACAGATGAGTCTGGACGTCATCGACCGTCACAGCGAAGCACTGTTCGAGTTCCTCTGGTGTCCCGTCTGCGGGCACGAGGTGTTCAGCTACATCCCCTTCGAGGGCGTGTTCTGCAAGAACTGCAACACACAGGTGGAACTCCAAGAGTCGCAAGAGGATCGTGGCTACGAGGAGGCCGTGCTCGCCTGCTTCGATACTGCCACGACCTGGAATCTCCACGTCGACGAAAAACTTCGTCGCGACCTGCCTGACGGGTCGGCGAGGGTGAAAATTTTCGGCGCACCAGGTGCCTACGAGGTCGACTGGTGGAGTCCGGAACCCAGCGACGACTGGGAGCCGGTCGAGCGCGGTGAATTCAACGACATCGAAGAAGCTGCTGAGGTGTCTCACTTGGCCTAAGGAGAGGCGTTCGTTGGGGAGTTTTTCACCCCCTGAGGGGTGCGGGGTGTTCGAACGAGCACCCCGCGAACAGAACTATGAGTTGGACAAGTGATTCACAGCCATCTGGAGCGTCACACACTTCGGATGAGACCGACGTCGTCTACGTCGGCTACCGACAGCGAGGCCGCGCAATCGTCGAAAAGTATCCTGGTCGCGAACCGCTGACCCCAGATCGGAGTCTCGAGCTGGCGAACCACAGTCCCTCGGGCTTCGAATGGGGGTACAGGGGGAGTGGCCCAGCGCAACTCGCGCTCGCCCTCCTGCTCGATTACACTGACGACGAGGACGTCGCACTGGCGGAGTACATGGCGTTCAAGGACGAAGTAGTGAGCCGATTGGAGTGTAGTGGTCCCAAACAGCGCTGGCGACTCACAGGACACGAGATAGATGCGGCCCTTCGTGAGACAGTCGACGAACCAGTCGCACCGTCCGTCAACTAACAGTCAGAGAACAATCCATGCCAGAATCCACCCAGCAGTCCCGTACGAACGCAGAATCGACCGATAACAGTGAGCGACAGGAACCAACTGAGTACGTCGAGCGAAGCGATGTCGGGGTCTCCCTCACTGTGAAGCTCAAACGGGGAACCGGCACCAGAGATCAGGACGAGGTGATCGCGAAAGCGAAAGGCAAGACGCTTGAGGATGCCCGAGAGGACATGGAATCCCTTCGGGGATACATCCACGACCTCGCCGAAGACGCCCGCCAGATCCAACCGGGGGAAGACGACGAGTAGCGAGCAGGTGCGGTCTATTTCGCCTCTGAAAAAGCGGAGTCGATCATCAGTGAGCAACTCAGAAGAGCAAGAACGAGATTCGAACGGACTGTCGCCAGCACAGCGACTCGAACCACCAAACTCGCGACTCATCAATGCGGGAATCGTGACGATTCACGATATGGAGACGCTGCGAGCGTGTGTCGCGTACGAGAACGCGAATCAGCAGCGTGTTCGGATTCTTCGCCAGCTCAAGCAACAGGCCGACGAAATCCGTTCAAAAGACTGAATCACTGCTCGTGGAGGCTGTTTTTCACCCCCGGTAGGGGTGCGGGGTGTTCGACCTCCCGCGTTCGACACATGAAGACGAATTCTACGGACGATCCCAGAACAGACGTACAGACTGCGAGCGACCCTTGCCCGACGAACAGAGACCACGTCGAGTATGTGGGGATGCGCGTCGACGACAGACCAGTCGTACTCAACCTCACCGAACACGAGCGACTCGCCCCCGACCGAAGCCTCGATCTCGTACGACAGAGTAGGCCGGGATTCGAGTGGGGCGACACTGGCAGCGGTTCGGCACAGCTCGCCTGTGGACTCCTCCTCGATTACACCGACGACGAAGCCGTCGCCTCCCAGCACTACATCCAGTTCCGCGATGACGTGGTGAGCCAGCTGGAGTGCAGTGGACCAGCCAATTGCTGGCATCTCACCGGCGACGACATCGAAGCCGCACTCGCGGGCGTAACCAAGCACGAAGCACTCACGCCGGATGGTGGAACGCCAACCCCGTCACTTCCAGTAAACTGGAGTGCCGTGAGTCGGTCAGAACGGACAGTCTTCCAGCGGCGAGACATCGACCACTACGTCGTCCTTGGTGAAGGGACCGAGGAGTGGCTGCTCCTGCTCTGTGCGCAGGGCGACCGTGCGTATCCCGCTCCGCTCGACATACGTACCGTTCCGATTGAGGAGAATCCTGCTCCTGCCGTGCGGGAACTCGTTGCCGAGAGCAACGACCTCGTCGAGCCGGAGGTGGATGCGTGATAGAGACCCTCCACCTCTCCCGAGCCACCTACCAGCTCATCGAACGCGCCGTCGAGGCACTGGAGCGCATCGGCCACGAACTCGAGCGGTACAACGACAAGCAGGAACGTCAGAGAACCGAGAGCACAGACGTCTCGGCGGGGCGCGACGATTCATGACCAGCGTCCACCACGATGATGGGACTGACGGACTGGGTTTCAGTTCACACGGGCGTCGGGCGGGTGTGACTGTCCGATCCATCGCGACGGCGAACCGGTCACGGCGCCGCTTGGACTACAATTCGCCGAGCGAGTCAAAATCGAGACGATTCCCCAACACGTCGCTGGCGCAATCTACAGATAAGCAAGGCGAGTGCCCCGAGGATTGACCTCGGGGGTGAAGCCGAGAATACCCAACCTATCAATGATAACCCATACCATTACAACATCCGAGTACGTCGAATAGCGTATGGAGAAGTCGCTTACGAAGACACTCGTCTTCCAACTCCAACCCGATGACGGGCGACTTCTCTCTGAGGCGTATCACGAAGCACGATGGGTGTACAACCAGACCATTCAGTTAGCGACAAACGGAATGGACTGGAACGACATCTCACCCCGTCTCGAAGACGAGGCAGACCTCGTGAAGAATACGACGCAACGAGTCGTCGCAAAGTCGTTAGAGGCACTTCAGCAATCCTACGACCGAGACGACTACAACATGCCCAGTCACGAGAAAACTGGCCCATACCCGTTGCGAATGAACTTCACCGAAGGCTACAGTCTCACACTCGAAGACGGCGGGATACACTACCGAATTAGTGCCAAACCGTACAATCCGGTCAAGGGCACGCTCCGTGGTTCGCCCGACAATTTCGAACTTCTCGAACAAGCCCTCGGAAGCGACAAGTGGCGTGTTGGAACAGCAGAAGCGATGGTTCGCAACGGCAACCACGAACTGCACGTCAACGTTACCCACCTCAAAGCGACAGTCTGCGACAAACAGGACGCTCGAACCATTGTGGGCGTGGATATCAACGAGGATTGTGTGGCGCTTGCCGCCCTTCGTGAAGACGACTTCGTTGATTCAGTGGTTATCGACTACCCGGAAATCAAGCAAGAGCGTCATCGGTACTTCACGATGCGGAAACGGATGCAGAACGTAGGGCAGACAGCGTTCGACCGCGTGTTTGAGAACAAAGAGGAGCGATACGTTCACGACCAACTCCACCAAGTCTCCCGGCGAATCGTGGAGTGGGTTCAGCAATTCGAGTCGCCACTCGTTGTGTTTGAAGACCTCAAGCATATGCGAGAGTCGATTAACTATGGCACTCGGATGAATCGTCGGTTGCACTCGTTGCCGTTTCACAAACTCCGCTCGTTCGTCGCGTACAAAGCGGCGTTCGAGGGGATTCCAAGCGATGATATTGACCCTGCTTACACCAGTCAGACCTGTTCTTTTACGGGGTGTGAGCATACGGCTCGGTCGAATCGCCGGAAGAAGCGGTTCAAGTGCAAAGCGTGTGGTCGGCAAGACCACGCTGACCGGAACGCGGCAGTAAATATTGCGAAGAAGGGGTTGGAGTCGTTGAATCGAAATGTACCTGCTCTCAAGACGTTGCCGAATATTCGGAAACTGCGACGGCAGGTATCGGGCTGTGTGAACCAGCCGACCGTGACCCACCCGACCGTTCGAGGCTATCATGCCGATGGTCGAGTGGGAGTGTCCGACTAACCCACGGGAAGCCTCGGGGCTTGACCCCCAGGCAGTTCACGAGGCCCATCATTCCTACATGGACGATGTCCCACTCACGAACCTGGTTCATAACGGTCTGAGCTACCAAGGACAGCTCATGGGCGCGATTACGTGGCGACACCCGCTCATCCGGTCATTGAATCTCGATGAAACCCAGTACGAAGGCGACGAGATCGTCGAGGCAGCCCGCATCTGTATCGGTGTCGACTTCCCAAACCTCGCATCGGCAGCGCTTGCACGGTCGATGGATCAGTTCATTCGGCGTGAAGCACGTCGACGCGGGATTCGACTCCTCCTGACGTTCGTTCGAGCGGATTACTCTGGATCAATGGTGAAAGCACTCCGGGCCAAGGGTTGGCGCTGTACGGGAAAGACGGGGACAGGCCAAGCAGGGAATCGACCGGACAAGCCGATTCGTGAGACGCCGAAATGGCGATTCGTGTGTGAGGTATCCAGTGGTCACGATAGCACACAAACGACAGTTGAGCAGTGGTCAGCATGACTCAGAAAGCGACTATCGATCACTTCGCGACGAGTGCGGCCGAGGAATCCAGCTCGTTCGCGTTATAGGAATTCGCAGAAGTCTTGCATACTCCTCGTCATTGCAGATTTCCTATCTGTTGAAATCGGCGTGCTGAATATAGAGGATTCATCGCTCACTCCGCACTGAGAACGCCATAATTGATACTGGTACATTCCGGACGGCTCTTTACCTCACTGTTTTTCTAACGACCAATCCGCTCCGCCCCACAATGGGCACAGGAACGGGTATTCGGGACCAAGATTACCAGTACCCACGCACTCTGTTGCTAGTCGTCTTCAGCTGCTGAAGACGTGCTGGCATGCAGGGGCTTGACCTTGATACTGCCACAGCTACTTGCGGTGACTTCGTACCCCTGATACTCGAAGGTGAGATGTAAATCGCCGACAACGGCTCTACGAGGGGTGACGAGTGAATCGAGAGCCTCTATGTCTACGCTTTCGTACAGTGGGTCCATGTCGAGCGAGTCCGTATCTGAGGCTGCTGCGACGGCGCTTACGACAGCCATACTCGCGACTTCATCGGTAGTGCTGAATTGAGCCTGACAGATATCTTCCTCCGCGTGGTATTCTATCGACTCAAATTCACAGAGACTCCGTGAGGGAGCGAGTGTTCGGTCTGGGTGCGAGGACATTCTCATCTTGTTGGAGGGCGGAGAGTTATCGCTGGTCATCACCGACTATTGTCGTCCAGACCGGGTGACTCTGGCCGTTTCATACACAACAGAGTATTTAAATGGCACGCGAGGAAATCAAGAGCGCGAACTCGGTGAGTGCTTGTTCGATGAGTCGGCGATTCCCTCGTCGCAGGCGGGCACCGAGGGTTTGCTGTGAAACATCGAGTTCATCGGCCTTGTTGAAACCCTTGCTGACAAACACAACAAGTGAGTAGCTAGAGGGAGATGGATGCTCTCCCGAAGTCACGGCTTCTTCGATTCGTTGAACAGGCTATGGTGTTGGCTCGCCGTGCTGTCAAACGGTTTTCGACACGCTATTCGCGGAAGTGGTTCACGCTCCGGCAACACGTTGTCCTGCTCTATCTCAAGGTGAAGAAGACGACCACGTACCGCGACCGGGTTGATGAACTCATCGAGATGCCTCGGATTCGTGACGCCCTCAATCTCGATTCGATTCCCGCACCTTCGACACTCTGTAAGGCATTCGACCGCTTGGAGATGGCTGTCTGGCGGGTTCTGCTTAACGTTTCCCTTAGAAACTTGCTGCTGAACGGTGTCACTGGCATCGATGCGTCTGGGTTTGAACGGGCGCACGCCTCATCTCACTACACGAAGCGAGCGAACATAACCATCCAGCAGTTGAAGACGACGCTATTGGTGGATACGGCGATCAACGCCGTTCTAGACTCTCATGTGACGACGACACGAAAACACGATGACAGATCGCGCCACAGATGGTGAAACGGAATGTGGCGTCCATCGTGGTGTTGTCTGGTGACAGGGGGTACGACGACCAGACGCTCCGATGGCTTGCTCACGAACACGATATTCGCCCGGTCATCAAGCATCGGGAGTTTACCCCACGTCACAAGGCGTGGAATGCACGACTGGACAGCGACCTCTACCATCGCAGAAACATGAACGAGACGGTCAACGCGACAATCAAACGAAAGTTTGGGGGGTTCGTGCGGTCACGCCGCTGGTGGAAGCAGTTCCGTGAACTCGTCGTCAAGTGTGTCGTTCACAACGTGGAACAAAGCCTCGTTGTTTCACAGAATGAGTGTGGTCGTCAGAAGTGCTAAGGAGAATGTGCCGATGAATGGAGGGGGTCCATCGGCCACTTATACAGGAGAGTCGGTTTGAAATTCGAATCGCGCACCGCCGTGAGTCCCCTCGGCAATCGACACCGACCACCCTTCGGATTCAGCGGCTTGTTCAACGCTTTTCAATCCGATACCAGTGCCGCCGTCTTTCGTCGAGTGTTGCCAGTCGAAGACTGCCTTTCGTGTATCTACCGGGATTCCGGGCCCATCGTCTTCGACGAAAAATCCGGCATCCTCGGTGAGTCGTCCGACACTGACCGTTACAGCCTGCCGGCCATGTTCGATCGAGTTCCGAAAGAGGTTCGTCAACAGGCGCTCGAGGCGACCTTCGTCTGCCGTGACGACGAGTCCCGGTTCGATCTCGGGATCCGTTCCACGAGGGTTCACGCGCTGCCAAATGTCCGCTGCGATGGCTGAGAGTTCGACCTCAGTAGTCTCGCGTGAATCACTGTTCTCCCGAGAGATAGCGAGCACATCCTTGATTACGTGGTCGATTCGGGTAACGGCATCAGAGATTGCGTCGAGATGTCGCTCTCGGTCACCATCGTCAACGCCGTTCCGGAGGTGACCGACATGCCCTTGGGCTACCTGAACCGGATTTTGTAGGTCATGGGATAGCACGCCCGCGAACTCGTTCAACCGTTCCTTCTGGATCGACAGCTTCCGATCGAACTCCCGCCGCTCCGTAATATCACGGAGCACTGAGAGGTGCTTCCCGTCCATTATATTTGCACTCGCCGCGTATTCGGCGACGACTACTGTACCGTCCGGGCGTTCAACGGGAAAGACCCCTCGCTCGGTCCTTTCCTCTTTAAACGAATCCCACGCGGTGTCGAAGTTGAAGTCATCATCGGTGAAATCCGCCGCGGTCTTCCCGAGGAGGTCATCCTCCGAGCGATCGAACAGGTCACAGGCGGCGGAATTGACGTCCACGTACGTGCCGTCGTCGTCGGCAATAATCATCGCGTCCGACGCCTCCTTGAAGACGGCCTGGAAACGGGCGCGTTCGTCCTGTAGGTCCTGTTCGGTGCGGTACTGTTCCACGGCGTTGAGAACACGATTTGCGAGCACGGCGTATTGGTCCGTTCCGCTTTCTTTCTGCATGTACTCCGTGACGCCCATCGAGATTGCCTCGCTCGCAATCTCCTCGCTCCCTTTCCCTGTATTGAGGATGAAAGGAACCGACGGGTCCTGCTCGCGAATCTCTTCGAGAAAGTCAAGCCCGGTCAGGTTCGGCATATCGAAATCGCTCACGATTGCATCGACGTCATGCTCTTCGAAGTACGCGAGCGCCTCAGTCACTCGTTCTTCTGGCACGCCGGTGATGCTGCCATGTGCCTGTTCAAGAAAGGTACCCACCAGCTCTGCTAATCCTGGTTCATCGTCTACGCACAGGACACAGACTGAGGACGATTCAGAGATTGTCGGGTGCGATGACATTCTCTTCTTGTTGGAGGGAGGAGAGTCATTGTCGGCCATCACCGACTATTGTCGTCCAGACCGGGTGACTCTGGCCGTTTCATACACAATATGGTATTTAAGGAGCACGCGAGGAAGTCAAGAGCGCGACTCGGTGAGCGCTTGTTCGATGAGTCGGCGATTCCCTCGTCGCAGGCGGGCACCGAGGGCTTGCTGTGAAACATCGAGTTCAACAGCCATCTCTGCCAGCGTCGTGTCTCGCGGTGAATTGAAGTACCCGCGGTCATACGCCAGCCTCAGGGCTTCACGTTGGCCATCAGTCAGGTCCAGCTTCGCATCCAACGGGCGGAGTGCGTGGATTTCCGTCAAGGTGACCAGGACGCCGTGGTCGTGACAGTAGTCTCGAAACGCCGCGATGGCCTCTCGGCTTTCGGCGCGAAGTTCGAACGTCCACTCTTCTGCTGTCCCGATCGCTGATAAGAGGACGATTTCAGGCACGATCAAGGCGTCGAGTACGCTGTCGTACCCCGAGGTCCACTCACACCGCAACAGGTACTCCGCTTCGACGTGATCGATAGCGCGGATGTCTCGGACGCCCGGGTGCTCAGAGAACTGATCGACGATCGAATCGGACTCCGTACCGCGGACCCAGAAGTAGGGCACCACACCGTTTTTAACCGGAATAACCCGTTCGAGTTGCACGACCACGTCTGGTAACTCAGTGAAGACGGTACCTAAGGGGAACTCGTTAGATGGGAGTGTGAATTCGGCGACGGTAGCCATGCAATCAGGTAGGTACTGCGTCGATAAGAGTGCGTTCTTCAATTGAGGTTGATCGTCGTAGCAACTGAATGCCGGTGATTTCGAACCAGTTCGTCGTCGATGTTTTCCTGTGACCGATACGCGCGCTGTATTCAGCACGGCCCATTTATCAACCACAGTGAAGCACGTCAATCGATTGTATGAGAACTTCTGCTTATAGAAGAGCAGCTTCGCACGCTGGGAGACCCATCCCTGGGTGCCGAATCCGGAGTAGGTACGCCGACGACACCCCTCCAGCGAGTAATCGGTGAAGGGCAGTCTAGCTTTGGCTTCGTTCAGGTTGTTAACCAACAGAAACCCCATCTCTACCGCTTGTGTTGGTTAACAGCTTCTAGTAACCCAGTTATATATTCCCCGGAAGGGGGTGCGGGGCGGCCAGAAGTGGCCGTTCCGGGTCCTACTCATGTCGCTCGATATCAGTTCCAGCAGTAGCACCGCACGTGAGATTGACGCTGCAAAGCAAACTGACTACGTGGCGTTCCTCCATCGGGTTCCGTTCGCTCTCGACGCTTTCACACTCGGCTTCCTGCCCGGCTATCGTGAAGACTGTAGTTATCAGCAATCCCAATTTCAGGGGTTAGAGATTCCCGTCGGGATGCTCGATAACGACTTTCGAAATCCCGACCTGACTCGATACGTCGACCGGTTTTTCGAACACGAGCCGCGAGTCGGCGTCATTGGTGACGCGTACGAACCCGACGATGTCGATGACTACGTTGCTGCCGCTCGCGAAATCCAAGCGAGTTACCCCGATGCAGAGCTCGTCATCGTACCCAAGTGCAGGGAGGTGATCGAGATGATCCCTGACGACATCGTACTCGGTTACTCCAGGGGCTACGCTGATCGGCTGGCCCACGAATTCTCCGAACCGACCGACTGGCGTGGCCGACGCGTCCACATCCTCGGGGGGAGCCCGCCGAAACAGCTTGACGTCATTCAGGAGTTGACCCGACCGACGCTCACGAATCACCCACCCGCAGATATCGTCGGTGTTGACTGGAACGGACTCCATCGTGGCGCGCAGTTCGGAGAGTTCTGGACAGCTGCCGGATGGGACGACAGCGGCCGGGACGCTGACCACGTCACGGTTCGGAAGACCGTTCGTCACAGCCTTGGTCGACTCCGAGAGTTCTGGCAGGGACACGGCGTCTGGCCAGATTCGACACCGCAAGATGCCGGTCTGGATGTAGGGTACGAGGGGCCATCACCGAGTAATCTCGACGGTGCTGCCTGTACTGGATGCGGGACAAATGTCTGGAGAACCCCTCGTGGTCCCTTTGTTGCCGAGTATGATACGGGAGAGATCTGTGGATACTGCAGCTACGACTGCTACTTCTCGCATCGCCATCGGAACAATCTCGAGGAAATAGCCGGCGAGCAGAGCGTCTACTTCCCACCGGCGTGACTCGGAGAGTGTTTTTCGAGCCCCTGAGAGGGCGAAGGCTCCATCGAGAGTCTTCATCCAGAGGTGAATCAAGTGAGTCAACGACAGCATGCGAACGATGTCTCGGTCGATGAGATTCCAATCGATATTTCGAACACACGGTCCGGGGAAATCGATCCAGGTGATGTTCCTGCGGAGATCGAATCCATCACTCGCGGACTGGCGAGTGAACAGCCGCCGACGAACCCACTCGTCGTTCTCAAAGCAGCTCGCTGGTGGTACATCCACGGCAAAGGTGGGTCCGATCCCGCATTCGGGTGGGCCATCGAGTGGGCGCGACACCTCGCGACAGACACACCGAGCGACGTAGAGATGTTCGACGAGTATCTCAAATACCTCGTTGCAGTCGGTTTCGCGGACGAACCACACGAACTCCGGTAACTCTCAAAGGGAGTTGTTTTTTGCGCCCTGAAGGGTGCGGCGCG
Organism: Halogranum gelatinilyticum; assembly: GCF_900103715.1. Classification (NCBI taxonomy): domain Archaea; kingdom Methanobacteriati; phylum Methanobacteriota; class Halobacteria; order Halobacteriales; family Haloferacaceae; genus Halogranum; species Halogranum gelatinilyticum. The sequence goes on from NZ_FNHL01000005.1 coordinate 26,559, forward strand.
TTCTGAATCGATGCAGTTGCGGTAATTCGAGTCCTGAAAATCATGGCTACGAGTAGTGATTCGTCGGTCTCGTTCGAGGAGACCGACACCCGGCACGACGAGATGCACAGTACCATCGAAGCGTGGATCGACGACCTCGTCGACCACGTCGACGATGCACAAGCAAGTGAGGAGTTCCAAGAGTGGCTGGAGGTCCAGAGTCGGTTCCACGACTATTCGCACCGAAACACGCTCCTCATCAAGCTCCAGTATCCCGAGGCAACGAAGGTCGCAGGCTACAACACATGGCGGAACGACTTCGATCGGCACGTCCAGGAAGGCGAACAGGCCATCTGGATCTGGGCACCAATCATCACCAAGCGATGTCCCGAGTGTGAGAATTCGCCCAGCTACCACGAGAACATCGGTTGTGAGTACGACGAAACGTCGCCGGATGACTGGTCGAAAGGCCTCGTCGGGTTCAAACCAGCACCAGTCTTCGACGTGTCACAGACGGAAGGAGAACCGCTTCCCGAACTGGAGACAGCTGCGACGGGCGACGCCAACGACCTGATGCCAGCGCTCAAAGATGCAGCTGATGAACTCGGTGTGACGGTTCACATTGTCGATGCCGATGACTGGGAGCATGGCGACGCGAAAGGGGTCTGTAAGTATCGGAGCCTACACGACTTTCAGCCAGTCGTCGAGGCGAGGGCTCGGTCGAACCAGGCAGATCTCGCGGTCACGCTGATTCACGAGTACGCCCATGCGCTGCTCCACTTCGATATCGAAGATGAACCCGAACGGGCAAAACGCGAGGTCGAAGCAGAAGCTGTCGCGTACATAGTCGGTCGGTATTTCGGACTCGACACGAGTGGCTCAGCGTTCTATCTCGCTGCATGGCAGGGCGATGATCCGGAGGCGATTCAAGAGCGTCTCGGTCGAATCAGTTCCACCGCTCAGGAGATTATTCGATCACTCGGGGAGTGACGCTTCGGCTAACCTCCGAACAGCACTCACAGTCGAAACTAATCGAGTGAAGACCCTGGTGCGTTGAAAGCCGGTTTTTCACGCCGTCGAAGGGCGACGGCGTGCTCGAACTCGCCACGTCGATTCAACTGAGATCATGATCGAACGCACTGACATCGTCGAGACAGAGAACGGAGACGAAACAGACCACGAAGAGCGAGTATATTCACCCGATGGTGGAGTGGTAGCATCGAACCTCACTCCTGCAGCTTCGACACCTACTGAAGCTGGCCAACAGCCCACTATTGACGAGGACCCGTCTCAAGAGACACTCGAGCCGCGCACTAAGCGAGCTCGAACCGAAGAGATGGATGTCTCGTTACTACAGAAGGGAGGAATCTACGAGGTGAAATCGGAGTCAGGGAACATCTACGAGGTCGACGTTGCGAGTGAGACGTGTACGTGTCCAGATTTCTCGAAGCGGAACCCGAGCGGTGGGTGCAAGCATCTACGGCGGACCGATCTCGAAATTCGGAGTGGGAACGTCCCTCGTCCCGATGGCCGTCTCCCTGAGACAACGGATGTAGTTGAGCAACTCTCAACAGAGATTCGGCAGTTGAACCAGGAGATCGAAGAACGAGAGGACCGGCGACAGACACTCGCTGCTACAGTAGCGGTTATCGAGGAACTCTCGAGTCAATAGACGATTTGTTTAACCAACAATTCTAAGAGATCAGCCGACAACGTTGGTTAACAGAGCCTGCCCCATGTCCTATTCACCACCAGACCCACCTCACGAAGTTCCAGCTGACATCGTTTCGAAGCTCGATGATCAACCTCCAGAGGTACTCCGACAAGTCGCTCGGTTCGCCGAAGAGCTCGCGGAATACCATGAGCGAGAAGCACGGCTAGCGGAAAACGAAGAGAGCAACCAGGTCGAGGAGCGGCCAGAGGACCTTCCGGACGACGTCCCCTCGAAGGCAACGATCACGGTGAAAGAGATCAACGACAACCGGTACTACTACTGGCAATGGAGAGAGGGCGAAAAGATACGTTCCAAATACAAAGGGCCGGTTGATTCGGATAACTAATCCACGTTTGTCGGTGAGACGGAGGGACGGTATTTTACTGGAAATAGTGGTGTGGTGGCTGGCAATCTCGTCTCATCAGCTCGTCGAACACGAGTAGACGTTGGTACAACTCACGGTTGGCCATTAACCAACGAGCGAACAGCATTCCCCACCACGTTGGTTAGCCGACCCAGAATGTCTGACGAGTGTCAGACCCCATCATTTCCACTAATACACTTACATGATGAGAGTTAATGGCTCTAGCCACCCACTCTCCCCCCACTATTTCCAGTAAAGCTAGTGACGAAGGTCTCCCGAACTCTCGAGTCGCTTTCTTTCACTAGAGTAAACTGCAACAGCAACCGTCCTCTAGCCCTCCTACGGACTAACTCAAACGCCATTGATATAAACTTTTCTCTAGTTTAGAGTTGCTTCTCACTAGGTGGCTCTCTTTCGTGGTGCTTTACTGGAAATAGTGGGGAGGGGGTGTTCCGTCATTCTCGTCAGCTGTTACCCTCCGCAGTCTACCGGTTCGTGTTCTGACCGAATATACTGGAAACAGTGGGGCCTATCGAGTATATAAAGAAACGTTTACTGGAAATACTGGAACCCTGTGGTCTGTCTCACTCGTGACTCGCTACCTGAAGTTACCGCGAATTACTGGAAACGACGGGGTGGGTCGGTCATCCGCGATCTGCTGTGTTTACTGGAAATAGTGGGGTGGGTTGTTCATCGAGAGTCGGGTCTTCTGTGTTCTCTCCTCGTGACAGCCAACACGACATTCTTCCAATAGACTGGAAATGGCGGGGTCGATATCGAATAGTGGAACCCACGCCCCATGGCGGTTATACTGGAAATAGCGGAAACGGTGGTCGAAACAGTTATGATTCTAGCCTGAATCAGTCGAGGACAATATGACTCCCCGATTTCAGCCGGACGATACGCTGTACAAACGGCGGAATACACTCAAAGTCGAGTACGTTCCAGACGACATCGTCGGGCGGGACAACGAGATCGAGGAGTACGAAGCGGCCCTGCAGCCGATCATCAACGGTGAGTACCCCGACAACATCTTCATCTACGGCAAGACCGGCGTCGGCAAGACCGCTGTAACGAACTTCCTACTGAACGAGCTCTTGGATTCGGCGGAGCATTTCGAAGTCGACCTCTCTGTCATCTCCCTCAACTGCGACGGTCTCAGCACGAGCTACCAGGCGGCGATTAGTCTGGTGAACAATCTCCGAGAGCCCGAACACCACATCGCTGAAACCGGCCACCCCCAATCCAAGGTCTATCGTCTTCTCTGGGATGAACTCAACAAGCTCTCGGGGACCGTGATCATCGTTCTCGACGAGATCGACCACATCACGGACGACACATTCCTCTACCAGATTACCCGTGCCGACAACAACGGGTACATCGACAACATCCAGCTCGGCCTCATCGGGATCAGTAACGACTCGACGTTCCGAGAGCAGCTCGATGCGAAGGTTCAGTCGTCGCTGTGTGAAACCGAGATTTCGTTCCCCCCGTACGGTACGGAAGAGCTCCAGAAGGTCCTCGAACAGCGGGCAGAAATCGCGTTCCACCAGAGCGCACTCGAAGAGGGCGTGATTCCGCTGTGTGCAGCCCTCGGTCGCCAAGATGGTGGTGACGCCCGACGAGCGATTACACTTCTTCGGAAGGCGGGTGATCTGGCACGCACCGAGAACGCGGATTCGGTTACGACCGACCACGTCGAACGCGCCCAGGAGAAGCTCGAGGCACAGCAGAGCATGGATATCATGCGCGACCTCACCGAACACGAGCAACTCACGCTCTACGCGCTGACCACGCTCGCTGCCGAGGATTCTACTCCTTCCCGGTCGCGGATCGTCTACCAGCGCTACAAAGAACTCTGTGAGTTCCAGGGTCGAGACCCACGTACGGCTCGCAGGATGCGTAGCTTCCTGTCCGACTTCGAGATTCTCAATCTCACGCTCTCGCATATGGAACACCGTGGTCAGGACGGCGGAACGTACCGCGAGCACGAACTCAACCGCGACATCGCGACCGTCGTCGACGCGCTACAGACAATTATCAGCGAATTCGGTGCCCACCGGAGTATCATCGAGTACCTTCCCGACTCTGGTGAAGAGTTCGCGGCGATGTAGCTTCACGAAAGCGTCTTTCTGCTCAATAGTGTCGACCGACTCCTTCGATAACTCGAGTAGTTCTTGGAGAACCGTCCCCGGCATTTATCAACGAACTCCTCATCTGTCGATAGCATGGCAAGTCAGTCGACGGTCGCCACCCACCTTTCTGAAGAGGAACTCTTCCAACGGTGGACCGACCGATGGGACCATTTTCTCGACGACTTTTCTGCGACGTCGTCCTCAAGTACGATTTCAGAACTCCTTCGTGATAAAGTGAAAAGTGGGAACGCAGAGCGAGCAATCGCCGGTGGCCACGAAGGGCGAGAGATTCTTGAACTCCTCCAGAACGCCCGCGATGCAATTCCTAGTGATACGGACGGTGGTCGCGTTTACGTGGGAGTGTACGACGAAGGCGTGCTCGTCGCGAACACCGGACGTCCATTTGATTTGTTCGATCCAGACGTCGAGGACGCCGTCACGATGATCGGTGAATCGTCGAAGGGGAATAGTGACCAAGAAATTGGACACAAGGGAGTTGGACTGAAGTCGATACTCGCAACAGGGGATGCATTCGAGATCTGGACGCGCCACGAAAGTGCTACAAACGAAACGCTTCGTACCAGGCTCAGTCGGTCGTACGTCACTGCTGCGTTGCTCTCGTCGTTAGGATACGACACATCTGGGTTCGAGCTTCGTGGCGCCGTCTCGAACGAAGCGATCCAGTCACTCACCACAGCTTCGGATGCTGATCAGCGAACCGAGGAGCTGACCCAAGACACTCGGGAAGACATTGGCAAGCTCCCGCTATTCGATTTTCCGGTTCCCCTGACGACCGCTTCTGGGGCAGACGATCCCGTTGCTGACCGGGCATCGGCGCTCCTCACTGGCGATGTCGACGAATGGTACGGTGACCCCTTCCGCACGGCTGTTTTCGTTGAGTACGAGGACACGGAGTGGCGAGACCTCCTCGAGGAGTTCGATATTCCACTACCTGAATCGTCCGACAGAGGTAGCGATGGTCGGGCCGAACGGCTGTGGTCGTATCTCTCGAAGGAGGCTGACGGTGAACGCGCGACGAGTGAAACGCTGACAGCCGAAACGCTCATCCAGTTTGGCGGGATCGAGTCATTGCTGCTCGAACGCGTCGACGGCACGGAGCAACCAAGCCGGGAGCGATGGGACGTCAACCGTACCCCTGGGCCACTCGATAGCGAGACAGTGCGTCATGAGACAGTTACGGTGGCTGTCGAGGGAACGGACACATCGTTCGCGGACGAGCAGTTTGACCAGTTCGGGTTTGCTGACGCCGACGCATCCACGCAGTTGCTCGTTCCGCAGACGAGAACTGAACGAGAGCGACCACAGGAATATCCGCTATACCTGTACTATCCGATCGAGAATACACGGGACGTTTCGCTTCCGTTCTGTCTCCATGGGCACTTCACGGTCGAGACAAATCGGAAGGATCTCAGTCTCAACAGCCTCGATGAGAATCAGGCAGTCCTCGAACGAGGAGTGGAGCTCGTTGCTCGAGTTGCCGAGGCAGCAGGAAGGAGCAACTTTGGCGACCGCTATCCGTGGATCCTCCTCCCGCCACCACCGAAGAGCTACCCGGACGACCCGAGTTCACAGGCGAGCTTGCTCACGTGGTTCCGTGCTGCAGTCTATGAGGAACTCCGTGAGCGGCCGTGCGTTCCCACAGTTAGCGATGAAGACGGGATCTCGACACCTGTTGTACCCGGTGAGTCGCTTCTGCACTGGGACGGCACCGTGCGCGATGGCTTCCTCGCACTGTTCGATGTGACTGACTCGCTTGATGAATCAGTTTCCGACGCTGTCGTCGACCGTCATTTCCCGACGAAGAAAACACTCGAAGGCTGTCATTCCGTCCCGGCCACATGGGAGGAGAGAATCGAGGCACTCCTCCGGGTTGACGATACGGAACAGTTCTCAACCGAGATTGCCCGCTCATGGGGCGCGATCCTTGGCAGCCACCTCGACAGTCAAATGGTCGGTCAGGATACGTCACATCTCGTCTGTGACTCCGGTACTGCTCGGGCACTATTTATCGGTACTATCGAGACGATACTCCGCTCTGGCTCGAACGACGACGAGCTGTCAGCGACGCTCGATATGCTCTCCTCGCATCTCGAGGGCGTATACCTCCTGCCCTGCCGTCGCACCAGCGAGAACGGAGTAGTCGGTGACGACGCCGAAGAAACACACTCTGAGAGTGATGCGGCGGATAGTACCCTCCTCGTTCCCATCGAGGCACGATCGGGGCCAAATCCGAACGAGCGTGGGACGAGCCGCACACGGTCAGTCATCTGGGACGTCAACTCACCGGAACGAGACACCCAACCGCCTGAAGTACCGCGTGAGAAGTCGAGTTTCCGAGTCTACTTCTTGGATCGAGCAGTCGAACAGAACGAACGGGCCCGTCGCGTTCTTGACCTCGCTGGTCGACCGTGGGGAGTTCGTGTCTACGATGGCACGCCGAGCTACTTCCGCGAACTCCTGGATACATTCGCGATGGACGACTCGACGCGTGTGAAGGCGCTGGACTTCTACTTCCTCGCGAAGCAGATCAACAAACTCGGGAGCGAGTCGACGGACCTTCAGACAGACGAGGGGTCGTTTGTTCCGACTGAATACGTGAAATCCGCGGTTGCACGGTCAGAAGGTGACCAGCGGCAAAACCTTCGCCGACGCCTGAATCTCCGAAATAATCGACTCACCCTCCCGCGAGAGGGAGGCACCCATTCTATCCGAGAAACGATACTCGGCGACGATTGGCAGCGTATCCGGGCGCTAGCCCACGGAGAGGATGCGACTGAAGACTGGGACACATTCGATGGGAATGCAAGTGCGACATGGCCAGCGCCGACTGAAGAGGCGTGGGTTCCGATTGCCGGTGCGCTTGAGACTGACGACGCTCACGAGCGAATCGCGAAAACACTCTCGTTGTTCGGTGTCTCGGTGCTTCCCGATATCCGGACGGTGTGGATGTATGGGTCCGGGCATCCACGAACTCGAGGCGGCGCATCCTGGGATCCCGTCGAGTGGTCTTCAGGCGACTTTCTGGCGGGTGACGGCGTCCCGGAGAGTGCTGACGCACTCCAGCGTTCCTTAGAAGATGCAGGAAACGTCTATCAACAGTGGATCACGGCGCCGGGAAGACATCCACAAACAACTGCCGAGCACTCCAACAAATGTAACGTCAAGACAGATGGCGTCCTCAGAGACGTCTTCCTCGCAACGTGGATCTGGTTCGACGACCTCGACGCAGTTCAGCGGCTCGGCGAAGAGAATCTCCTCGAACTCCTCCACCGGTACGAAGGCAAGTTCACCAAGTCGATTCTTGAGACGGGATGGACCTGCTCGCATGGTCATCAGCGTGACGGCTACGGATGGTCGAAGTCTATCCCGACGCTCCTGAACTGGCAGCTTCGCCAACTGGCAGTCTGGGACGCGACCGTAACAACGAATCCAGAACTTCAAGACCCCTGGGGAGATGACGCTGCCCGATTTGCCTACACAGTCGTAAAGACAGGGTCGCGTGGGGCTAGAGCCTCTCGACTCTTCCCGCACATTGATCCGGATGACCTCGATCTCTCTGAAGAACTGCTCCGAAAGCTGGGAGTGAAACCAGTCGGTTCGTTCGATGCAACTGAAGCTGCATGGCATCTTCACCGGCTCCTCGAAGTCCTCGCTGTCGACGGCCCAAACGAGGAACCGGTCGCTCTCGATATCCCCGACGACCGGGATAATGATTGGAACGCAGCTTACACGGCGCTCCTGGAACCAATTCTGCGCCAGCTGCCTGCAGAGGACCCAGCAGCAGAAGATGTCGACTTGCCGTTCCTGTCCCACCTCCCGATTAAGCGTAGCGGTGAGTGGCAAGTCGCGTCGCTAGAGTGGCTGGCAAAGAACGCCGACAAGGGTCGCTACTACGAGGATCAGTCACCGAAGCCGTGGGAACGCCGTGCCGTCGAACAGGGCGGACACTGGCTCCTACCCCGAACTGCGTCAGGGCCGTTTACCCGGCTCACCAACGCTCTCGGGATTGCGCGAGTCGACGCGTCGAAACCAATATTCGATGCGGACGAGCTGACATTCACGGACGAGTCAGTCGCCGAATTCCGTTCGGCACTCCGTGATCGGATGGTGCTCCTCGTTGCATCACTCGAACAGCGGAGTGAGGATCGAATCCGCGAATTTGCAGATGATTTAGACGCCGCAATCGCGGAGCTTCGAGTGGCTGAACAGTTCCCCGAAGCCATCGACGATGATTTTGACGCCCCGAAATCGGGGCTCTACGCACCTCGAAACGGTGAAGAAGCCTTCGTGTTCAATTCAGCAGCCTTCGACGACGGACTCACCCTCGCCGGGCTCGCGAACGCTGTCTCGCTGCTAGCCGAACAACCGACGACAATCGCAACGTTTCGGGAGGCACTCGACGACGACGTCTCACCAGCAGAACTCACGAAGAGATGGCAACGTCGAACCTTTCCTGTCGACGACGTCGCACGAGTTCTGGGAACGAGACGGCGTCGAGACCTCCGTCAACAGCTTGAGGCCATTACCTCCTTGGTTGAACGCTTCGATGGCGCGGTCGCTCCGACAGTCGATGACGTTATTGAAGCAGTCGAGAGCGAGAACGACACCGCAGTACAAGACTTCAAGCGGGCCATGTGCAGCGACGAAGCCACTACCTTAGATAGAACGTCTCCCCAAGCAATATTTGTTCGCGACGTCCGGGAGAACCTTCCTTCCGAGATCGGATTTGTTCTCAATCGTCTCTTTGGTGAGGACCGGCGTCCGTGGCGAGAAATAATCTTGGAGTCTGAAAGTGGGCACGAATCAGTGTTAATTGACTGGCTAGCAAAGAACGCGAGAGCGCTTGATGCGACATCGTGTTTCCCACAGTCTGTTCCGTCCGCTTACGTCCGTGTACTCGCTGTCATGAACGTTTGGGATCGGACGGAGACGACAGATCTCCACGACATCGATGTGTGGCGGTCACGGCTTCGCACCTTGTCGACGGAGTCAAGCGTTAAGTGGACTGATCGGCTCCCAGACCGATTACAGAACGAAGGTGCAGACGGCGAGCTATTATTCTACTATTCCCCCGATGAACGGTTCCAGTCGCAGATCGTCAACCCATTCCTTGAGAAACTCTCGGGAGCAATCGCGAGCGAAACAGCGAATCTGGAGGCAATGCTTCGACGGTATATCCTCAAGGGAGAGCTACCAGAAGATGAGGCTACTGTCTCTGCTGCTGATCATCAGGATGGCGCACTTGCTGACCTCCAGTCGGCTGCAATGAGTGGACAGCAATTCTCAACTGAGAGCCTTCTTGACTCCGGGTTCGACGTGCAAACCGCCTCGACACGGACGACTGGTAGTGGCGGTGGTGGTGGTAGTACGCAGTATCGCGGTCGGGGCCAGCAAGGTGAGGCTGCGACTCTTGTCGCAATTCTGGATGATACTGCGTCGTGGCTTGACGACCAACCGGTCGGAATGATTCGAATGGTTCGCTCAAAGTTCCGTGCGCTTTACGACGATCAGCAGAACGGGGACCACGATTGGCATCTCGAGCGAGTTTGGAACCAGGAACTACTGCCGCTGCTGGCGGGAGGCGGGTTGACTCGTGACTCCATTGTCAATTGGCGCGACCACCTGGGTGATGGACGGCTCCGAGATCACCCGCTTGTCAGGCTCTGTAACGTCACACTCGAGCAGGGTCCTGGTTTCGACATAATCGACCCCTTTGGGCCCTTGTCAGGTCCTCGCCGAGAGTTCGACATTGACCAGTTCGTTCCTGTCGAAGTGAAGGCCGTTGGTGGACGTTCCCCGCCATTCCACTTCCGGCTAACAACCAACGAATACCGCCGGTGTAAGGCATTCCTCCGAAACGACCGCCCGTATGTGATTCGTCTTGTCTATGTTCCTGCTCCTGGAACGTCCAACTGGGCGTCGGAAACAAAATTTGTCTCCGAAATCGTTCTCGAAGATGTTTCGGATGCCGAGTCTCTGGTTCGAGGGAATCCCTTTGAGGAGGTTGTAAAAGGCGGATATATGAATATGAGTGTAGACCAGTGAATAGCCTCTAACAAGCAGTTTGGTAGAGGAAGCAGTCATGCCCCTGAATTCAGTGAATCACTGATTCACTGATCAGCGTCTTGCTTTGCGAGCTCGCGAATCTTCTCTTTCGTTTCTTCTCGGTACTCGCCAAAGGCCACCTCGAAGACGCCGCGGTAGAAGTGTTTGTTCTTCTCCAGCGTAACGTCCTCGCGTTTCAGCTGCTTCTTCAGGCGAGTAAATGTGATTTCGATGTCCTCACTCTGCTCCGGTTCGACGTATATCGTGGCTGAATCCCAATCCTCGCGGATATTCAGCGGCTCATCGTCTGTTTCTTCTGCTCCACTCGTCGACGATTCGTCGCTCGTCGTGGCTGCGGTTTCTTGGTTGTTTGACCGTTGTTCAGTGGCCGCTGTAGTATCGCCACCCTCCGCTTCTGGTTCTGACGACGTCTCCGAACCTCCGTCCTCGGCGCTAGCGTCTTCGTCTTTCCCTTCGTCTGAAGGATCCTCGAATCGCTCGTCCATTCCTCGGGGCATACTTACGCCTCCACCTGCGTCTTGTCGAACGCTCGTTCCATCGTCCGTGCAACTTCCAGGAAGAGGTCACGCTCTACTTGTTGATCGTTCGGATCCTCCCACTCGAAAATATCTCGTCCGTTGTCCCACGCGCGCTGAATCGCCACTCGCATTGGGAGCTTGAAAATCGGTGCCATCGACGCGAAAGACTCGTCGAAGGCGTTGAGGAATTTTTTCGACTGACCGTCGTCCCGGTACATATTCGCCAGGAGTCCGACGATCGCAATCTCAATCTGCTGGTTGTCTTCGATGGACTCCAGCTGGTCCCACAGGTCATCAAGTGCGTCCCGCGACGTTGCTTGGGTCTGTGCAGCCAGGAAGACGTTCTGGGCCGCAATGAACGCCGCGTCGGTCAGTACGGAGAGGTCTGGTGGGCAGTCGATTACGATGAAATCGTAGTTGTAGCCGTCGTCGACCATCTCTTCGAGAGCGAGTTTCAGCGAGAGGCGAGCGTTCGCATCATCCATCCAATCTCGAGCAAGGCCCATGTCCTTGTGACTGGGAATCAGGTCGAAGTTCAGATGGTCGTATTCGTCGGCCTCGATCACGATCTCTGAAAGACTCGTATCGTGCGTGCGCGGATTGTCGACGAGTACGTCGAGCAGGTTCGCGTCATCGGTAACAAGTGTATTGGGGAGTTCGTTCTTCGGGCTGGAAGGATCGTTGTCGTCGCCAGGCCCCAGACCGAGGCCTTTCGTCATGTCGGCCTGTGGGTCCATATCGATTGCAAGAACATCGTGGCCGCGAGTTGCCAGCGCCGCTGCGCTGTTGATCGTTGCCGTTGTCTTTCCAGTCCCGCCTTTCTGGTTCCCGAAGGCAATCGTCGGGATACCGGTCGATGGTGTGACGCCCCATCCACGAGGTGTCTCGGTCATAGTTCGATCATTGAATCAATGACTCATAAATCCATGTCAGACACTCAGTCGTATCTCTCTTAACCTGGTTCTGCCGAATACGGGCGACAGAATAGCTGTAGAGTGCAATTCCTCGTTCTCTGTTCTCTATCACTGAATCATTGATTCTTGTATTCAATGATTCACAACATCCAGATTTCTTTGATTCATTGATTTATTGCGCGGGTTACGGTCCCTGAATCCGCAATTCAAGTTCTCAGACTCTCACTGATTCACTGATTCAATGATTCCATTACTCTTTGATTTCTTGACTCCCATATCTTTGTGTCGCCGTTGACTCTCTGAATCATGCAATCTCTGACTCACGACTTCCAGTACTCACTACTTCCTTGATTCTGTGATTCAATGATTCAAAGGATCAATTGTCAATCAAGGAGTGACCACGGAAAGGGTGGTAGATGATGCTACGTTCTCTCTCCGAAGGCTTCGTCCAGTTGTTCTCGCATGAACTCGCGCCGGACTCGACGGGAACGCGAGTCAGAGAGGTAATTCTGCATCACCACCCGAGGATCGCTACTCCCCTGCTCTGCAGCGATTTCGTCGACGCCTTCAAGTACACCTTCGAGTACTGCGGTATAGGTGTCGTACCAGAACCGACGACAGAGCTGCGGACTCGGTCGCTCTCCAGCGATTCGCTCCGGGAGACCTGCTTTCGATGCAAGCTTCTGGAACCAATTACGAATCGTATCCCGGGTCACGTACGGCGTTTCTCCTTGTGAGGACGGGAACAGGTATCCAGTCCACTCCTCGTCTTCCGCTAGTTCGTCGATCCGGGAGTCGAACACGTCCATCCCGTAGAGGAGAGACACCTCACCGGGCCCGTTCTTACGGCTACCGAACGTGATGAAGGGGACGTCGTCTTCGGGAACATCACGGTGGAACTGCGAGACGTGGAGTGCTGCGACCTCACTCGCTCGTAGTCCCCAGCCAGCTAACGCCACGATGAGCAGTTGTTCTCGCGTCGTGTCCGCCGCCTGCATCAGCTCCCGGATATGACTTGCCGAAAGGGACGGTGTCGGGGAATCTTCGACTTCCCACTTGAATTCGTCGTAGAGGCCGCTTGCAGGGTTCATCGAGGCAACCCGCCGACCGACCAGATGCTGATACCACGCGTCGACGACGCGCCGCACACGCTGGAGCGTCTGGGCACTGTACTCTCGTTCTGTTCCCTCGTTCAACCAGTCGAATGCCGCATAGACCGCGTCAACGGCTTCGTAGGCTGGATTCTCTTGGTCTCGTTGAATCGGTGTGAGGAGGTCGTCTGTACCGTTTGCCTCTCGGTAAGCACGGACGTAGAGATTCAGTCGCGTTCGGAGGGCGTCGACGGACGACGTCGCAAGACTGTATCGTGATTTCCGTCGGTTGAGGAACTGTTCGAGGGCGTCGATTGTCGCATCGTCCGTTGTTGCCCATGAGTAGCCTTCTTCACCGTCACCAAGCCCGAGGTCCTCGGCCCAGAACTCACCGAACGAACGGCCGTGATGGCGACGGAGAGCCGCGAGGAATGACCGGGCATCGTGATCTCGAAACCATTGATGGGTGGGTTTCTCTCTCGACGGGTCGATATCCTCTGCTTCGAGGCAGGGGGCGATCTCGTCCCAGTACAGCTCCGTGAAGTCCTCGAGCGAACACGAGGTCCATCGGACACTCTCGAATGATGGCACCTGCTCAGCGTCGGTCTCGCCCTCCTGTTCGACATCAGACCGACTCATGATAGTGTTCTCTGCAGGCTTCGAACGGTTGCAACTGGGTTTCTGCAGAAATTGGCTAGAAGCCCAATCGCGCTGCGGTATGGCGATTCTAAGAGTGGCATATTCGGGTTACTCAGCGTTTTAGTCGGATTCCTTATCAGTTTGTGGGTTCGGCTGACCGGGAGAGTCTGCTAAACCCACGACTAAACCCACGGGAAAATGCGCCAAGCGAATAAACTGTATGTTGCGATATGGACTTCTCGGGAGGATTGAGATTGAGATTACAATATGTCATTCTCTCCGATAGACATTTGACCACGGCAATTATTGGATTACAAAATATGGTGGATGTCGAGTCTGTTGCCGTATTCAGTTGCGAAATGGGTGAGGAAATCGAAAATCCGACCCCAGATCTTGTTGGTACACTTGACGGGGACGATTTAGTCACTGATGCTGGTGCAGAAGCCGAGCGTATTGTCGCAAGTATGCTGCGGGACACGCTAGGGCGACGTTACAATAGTGACGACACGAAGAACGCCCGAAATCACATCTTCACCGATGCCGCTCGCAGTGCATCGGTAAATCTTGAGGGGGAGGGCCGTACGACTGTGGAATTACTGGAAAAAGTTCGGGACGGGAGTGATATCGAAAGCGCTGGAGAGTCTCTTTCTCAGCTCTATCTTAATGAAGCACGCTCTGTCTCTGACCTTCTCATCTACACTCAATTTAGCGAGTACGACGAAACATTCGCAGCGATTCTGAAAACTCCCTATCTGGAAGGCGCTCACGAAATCGACCTCGACCACGAAGATACAGAAGCAGTCTTCACCGAGAACGAGCGCGTTATTCAAGAAGAGACCGACAAGAGCGTCGTCTATCCCAAGTACGACAAATTTGAGGAGGTAATCGACGAAGATAGTGCACAGCTGTATCAGGAAGGAGGAGCACAACACTACGCCAAGTATTGGTACGGCTTCCTGAATCTCAAAGCAGCGCCGCACCCGGACGAACTAGTTGAATCCGCAATCAAGCAACGTGCCAGCGAAAGTGAAACCTCGGCAGCTTTCTCCACGTATCAGGACTTCACTGATGGGGGTCCAATCACGCTGGATGATGAGGACGGAACAGAGGTAAACGTCGATCAGGGGGACGTTAGTGTTCGAATTGCAGGGAAATCGATTCGTGTGTCAATAAGCGAATTGCGTGACAGTGATAACGTCCAACTCGCACGAGACGGTGATCAGTTTTATCTGCTACTTTCTGATCTACAGCCGGAACTCACAGTCGGAAGTGGGAATGGAAAGCGCTCGTTGGTCGACGACCTGTCTAATGTTCCTGACATCCGAGACCTGTTCTAGCCTATTCAAATGACGCCTCGTGAGTTCATTCAAAGGATAGTCGCAGTTTCGAGTACCGGATCAGTCAATGATGAAGCCCTCTCTAATCTCTCGATCGATACTGAGGCCAGCTCTCTGTCCGAGGACACATTCAAAAATCTATTCGAGGCTTGGGATTCGTTTCCTGCGTATTTTAGCGGCTTTCGCTTGATAGCTGATGATCAGCGATTGTTCGAATTGTCTGGGAGAGAACTCAGCGTAAACGACGAAGGTCTACAGGCGCTCGCTGACCGCGATCTGGACCCTGCCGTCGATGTCGATTATTATCGTGATGGGTTCGACCGGTACTATCCAGATGAGATTCGGAACGCTGCTGGCTTGATTTATGAATTTGCATCAAAACTCAACGATGCGAGTACCCGCGTCACTATCGAGATAGGCCTTCAAAAGCGGACGATTGCCTCCGACCTTCTCGGCGATGAGTTAACTTCTGATTTTGATTTGAACCCTCTCCTCTGGTGGACGCCATCAGATTTCTTCGAATGGATCGGAAGTCACAGCCCACATGAGGTTGCAGCTGAGCTCTTCGAATACGAATCCTTCCCTGTGTTTCTCTTTCTTCAGAATGCTCCAGATGAGATCTTCCCCGTTCCAATGTGGACTGCGAGTAGCGTTGAAACACTCCCAAAGGAGGAAGTCGAGGAGGCTGCCGACCAATACTTTGACTCGATGTCTGCTTCCCGAAAATTCACTCACTGGCGTGGAGACCTTTCACCAATCCACCCTTCGGTAGTTGAGGGCCTCTGGGAAACCTGCGACAATGAACAAGTCTCTCCTCTCTATGCATACTCTCTCTTAGGAGTTCTCTCCGCAGCTGTTGACCGCGACGGTCAGACGATGCAGTTCCTATTCTCTAGTGAACCTGAATTCAACCCCCGGATTGACTTGTCCGAGCAATGTGCAGAGTGGGGCAGGAATGGAATCTGCGCGATTAGAGACCTTCATCAATCGTTTGAAGCTGAAGAGAAAAAAGACGCATTTCGGGATCTCTGGCAGTTGGCGATAACCGAACACTGTCGAGGTACGGAGCGTGGCATCGAGATGCTCCCAGAGGTCATTGAGGACGTTAAATCGAGTTACCAGGATCTCCAGGTATCTGCTGTCGAAGAAAATTTCGAAGCTCTAAGTGATGTACTTGAAGACACGCAGACTTTGATGGCTGGATTGACTGAGAGGCTTTCGTCGGCAGCCAATGAAACTTCTCAAGATATCCAACGATTGACGTTCACACTCCTTGGTGCAATCGTCGCGAACATCTTCTTGGTACTTCGATGGAGCGACCGAGATCTGGTGCCCCCGTTTTCGATTTTTGTTCTTATTGTGATTGTTGGGTTCTACCTCCCTCTCATTCAGGGGAGAATTGAGGACCTGAACGACACAATCACAGAGGTGAAGAACGACTACGAATTCTACGAGAAGCACATCCGCCGGTTCAACAAGGATCTATTCCGGTTTGGTGATCTGGAAGAGCGGAAATCAGCATACGTGGGGTTAGCTGAAACGCAGCGGCAGCGGGCACAAACCCAGCTTCGAAGAGTCTTCTACGCTCTACTCACCGTCTGGTGTGGATTGGCAATCTGGTCTGGGTTCGCATTTTCGTTCGGACAACCGCAGTCACTTGCGTTAGCGGTCTCTGGTGTCGTGCTCGCAATCCTTTCTTTCGCTCCCACTGATGGACCGTTCGGCCACAGCGGCTACGAGTATTTTAGCAGAGCAGCGGCGATAGTCACTCTCGTCATCATCGGCCTTTCATTCGTTTATCCTCTCCTTCCGCTGTTTATCGGAATGATCCTGAATTTCTGATTAGGCTGCACCGACGACACATTTTTGAAACTCACCTGAGTCCGATAGTCCGTGTCAATTACACGAGCGAAGTCTATTGATTCTCTCTACGAGGAATGCAAGGATTTCGACCTTGTGCTCGTGCCGGACGCGCCGATGGCAAGCGCCCTGAACCGGCGTCTCGACCAACCCCACTTCGGGCCGTTCGCGATTACCCCACGGCGCCTGGCGGCTCGACGCCGAGAACAGGCTGAGGATCGACTCGCGTTTCTCGAAATCATCGAGACGACGGATCTCAACTGGAAGGAGACGTCCTATGCGGTCGGGAACATCCTCCAATGCTGGGAGTACCAAGGGACGGCTGAGGCTGTTCTCGACTACGAACAGTTCGCGACGACGGCAACGCACACCGCTGTCGACTGCATCGCCGATATGGACACGACGTCCAAGCGCCTCACCGAGTACAGCATCGACGCCGACACGTCGGTCGCCGTCGTCGGACTCAAGCAGCTCACCGAACTCGAACGCTCGATCCTTCCTCCAGACTACGAGACGGTCGACCCGTTCACCGAAGAGTCGTTCGACCATCCACCGTTCCGAATTCTCTATTCGCCGGCCGCAATCGTCGACGTTGTCCTCGACACGGTCACCCCCGAAAACGCCGGAGACGTGGCTGTCGTCCTCGATGCAGCCAGTCAATATTCCTCACTCATTGAGTCGGCGCTGGAAGCCGCAGATATTCCATACTACGGTGGTCCAGGGTTCACCGACGATGCACGTCACCGAGCATTCCTGCAGCTGCTTCGAAGTGCGCACGCTGGCCGAGATACGCGGGTTGGCGACGTTCGACCACTCCTCACCCAGCTCGGGATGTCAATCGATATCGAACACGACGAGAAGCGTCTCTTCGACCTCGACCGCCCGGAAGTGGACTGGCTCCTCGAGTTCCGTGACGAGATTCGCACCAGCACGTTCGAGGAAGCCATCGACGTATACGAGGACGTCACAGACACCACCATCGACGCATTCAGAGAGGAACTCGCGACCCTCGGTATCCTCGACGACCCCGTCACCGAATCGGCAGTCGACCGGCTCGAATTCTATCTACAGTCCTACGAAGTCCCTGTGGACCGCGAAAACGAAGGTGTCCTGCTGGCCGATGCGAAATCGGCCGCGCACGTCGACCGCGCCGTGGTGTTCTATCTCGGCCTCGACGAAGGGTGGACGCATTCGTCGCCTCGTCGACCGTGGGTCAACCGGGATCAAGAGTTCGAGCGGAACATCCGACAGTTCCAACTCCTGCTCCAGAACGGAGTCGACCAGTACTACCTCGTGCAGGACACCGCCGGTGGGACGCCGGTCACCCCGTGTCTGTACTTCGAAGAGCTGTTCGAGGAAGAGTTCGACCGATTCAGTGACTTGGACTCACTGCAACACTCACGAGCATTTCGACCAACGCAGGACGGGTTCGAAAGAGAACCACTCGACGTCCTTCCTGAGGAGGTCACCGCACTGAGCCAGTCGAGCCTGAACACCTACGTCAACTCCCCCCGCGATTACTTCTTCAGCCGAGTCGTCGACAACCCGGACAAAGAGCACTTTAGGGAAGGGAACCTGTTCCACGACTTCGCAGAGTTCTACGTCTCACATCCGGACGTCATCACGACGGACACGCTCGACGAGGTCGCAGCAGTCATTCTCGACGAGGTTGACCCGTTCCTCCGCGGCGTCGACCGGGAGGTCCGACTCACGAAATACCGCGTCGGGCTCCAGACCATCGTCGAGTTCCTCGATGCAAACCCGCCTCAGGGTGATGGTCTGGCGACGCCTGATAGTGGCTGGGGAGAGAACTTCTTCGCTGAGTATTACGACCGCCCTATCGACGCGTCGCACACTGAACGCCGGTTCGAGAACACTAACCTCGGGTTGAAGGGAAAGATCGACCTCGTTCACAGCCCTGCCCGACTCCTCGACTACAAGAGCGGCGCAAAGAAGTCGGCATACTCCGTCGTCAAGCACTCGGCGCTCGACCCACCGAGCGACAAACCGAATTTCCAGGCATTGCTGTATCTCGCTCACCAGCGCACTGAGCGCCCGGATGAGGAACTTCGATTCACGTTCTTCCACTTCCTCGAAACGCTCGACGATGTGGTGACTGGGGATGGGTCTCTCGAGGACTGCCTCACGACGGTCACCTACTACCCTCACAGCTACGAGGAGTATATCGCGAGTCCGGCTGTCTTCACCGAACTGCAGGAAGATGCCGCGAACGACTGCAACAAGACTTTCTCGAAGTCGACATACGAGGTGTACCAAGCGGTGTTAGATGCGTACGCGTTCCCGGACACAAGCGATAGCGACGAACTCATCGAATCCGAGTTCGGCAGAGCGCTCACTGAGCGACTGATTGCTGATGTTGGCGACTACAAGTACGTGAAAAACGGCTGCAAGCAGGCCCTGAGACACTTGCTCCGTATTCGCAACCAGAACTACTTCACTGGCGACGTGGACGCATTCGAGCAGTTCGTCCGAGATCGTCTTTCGGAGTTGAACGACCGCCGTGCCGGGGACGAGCGCTTCCCGGTTCAGGGACTCGGCGGCGACCCGAACTATCGCTACGTGGATAACCGAGACTGCATCCTGGAGGGTGGTTCGCGATGACCGCTCCGAACGACCAACAGCAGGACCTCATCGACAGTACACAGGGCATTCACGTCGTAGACGCCGGCGCGGGGACGGGGAAGACGTTCACCGTTACCCGTCGATACGCAGAGATCGTCGACCAGGACGACGTCGAGCCCGAGGACGTCCTCCTCGTGACTTTCACCAACAACGCGGCGACGGAGATGCGAGAGCGGATCGTCGCCAACTGTGACTACGGAATGCGGGAACTCGCTGACGCGCCGATTCAGACGTTCCACAGTCTCTGCCACGACATCCTCATGGAACATGGCTTCGAGGCACCGACACTCCTCGGCATCGACGACCGGATTACGGGGTCCACACGCGTCCTCGAAGACGAGAACGTCGAGAAGACCCAGTTCCGCGAGTTCATCCGTCGATTCAGCGACGACCACCCCGAGTACGACGACTTCTTCCGCGCCGTCGAGGAGCCGGTCGAACTCCTCGGGTTGATCAATCAGCTCGCAGCAAAGGGTGTCTTCCCGACCGCTGATGGCTGGTATCGAAACGGCGAGCGGCATTTGGATGGCGACTTCGCGGCGTTCCGTGAGATCTTCGACGAACTGAATCAGCCCCGGAACGACGGGAACAAGCAGTCCAAGCTCCGCTCGAAACTCGGGGGCTACGGGAACGACAAATGCTACCTCGCAGACGCGCCCGAGGAAGACGAGATCCGTGGCGGATGGGGTGAGAAGCAAGTTCCCGCTGCCGTCGCACGACTGGCGTTTGAGGAACAGCGAGAGGGCCTCAAGAACTTCGTCCACGACGTCTATCACGAGTACCTGCAGTTCGCCCTCAGTCGGAACTACCTCAACTTCAGCTTCCTCCAACTGTTCGCGTTCGTCCTGCTCTGTGACGACCACCGACTCCGCGACGACGTTGCCTTCGAGTACGTGATGATCGACGAGTTCCAGGACTCGAGCGAGATCCAGTTCAAACTCGCCCTCCTGCTCGCGGACACGAACAACGTCTGTGTCGTCGGCGACTGGAAACAGAGCATCTACTCCTTCCAGTACGCTGCCGTCGAGAACATCACCGAATTCGAGTCTCGCTTGGATCGATTCGTCGACGAACTCAACGAGGACCACGAGCGAGTCTCGTGGGCGACACGCCCGATCATCGATATCGAACTCGTCGAGAACTACCGGTCAACACAGGCCATCCTCGACTTCTCCGAGCACAGCCTGATCACGCCCGCTGCGAGCAAGGACGACGTCGACGAGGCAGCCGTCCGAGACCGCATCGTGGCGCTCTCCTCGAACGCCCCGCACGAGAACTCCCGCATTGAGGCGATTCAACACGAAGACGAACACGAGGCCGTCCTGACCAAGATACAGGAGATCGTCGGGAACGACGCGTATCAGATCGAAGAGGACGACGAACTCCGTCTCCCGGAGTACGGTGACATCGCCGTCCTCACCCGGACTCGTGACTTCGGTCGGGAACTCCTCTCGGTTGCCGAAGAGTACGGCTTACCGATGGCGTACGAGGGTGGCATCGAGTTGTTCCGGTCCGACCCGGCGAAGCTTCTGCTTGCGTGGCTGCGGATTCTCGAATCCGTCGCGGATAGGGGCTGGGCCGTCGTCCTCGAGGAAGCGGGCTACACGCTCGACGAGGTCAAACACGTCCTTGAGAGTGAGGAATACCCCGCCAACATGCAGACGTTCAAGTCGGAGCTTGCGTCGCTGGAGACGGTCGGTGGGGTTGCCCAGCGCGTGTTCTCCCAGTACGACTACAACGGGGCGTATGCCGACGTGCTGCTGACGACGATACAGTCTGTCCACAGCGCGACGACGTTGACACGAGGTGACCTCATCAGGTTCATCGAACGGGGCATCGAGGACGGAAGCACTCACGAAGTTCACGCGAGCGCCGGCACGAACTCGGTGACGGTCCAGACTATCCACGCGGCAAAGGGACTCGAACACCCCATCGTCGTGCTCGCGAACATGAACTCCCATCGCTTCCCACCGTCGGGCGGGAACAGTAACGCGATCACGTTCGACGATCCGATCGGACTCCGTCAGCGGAAGGTCTACGCGGACGACCACGGGTATCCGCACATTCACGACAACTGGCGGAGCGACGTCCTTCGGAAGTGCCTGCCGCGTGGGTACGATGAAGAGCGACGCTTGCTCTACGTCGCGATGACGCGGGCTGAGAGCCACCTCGTGTTCGCTGCAGGCGAGAGCCCGAACACGTTCATCGAAGAACTCCCGGTCGACCTTGAGGAACTGGAACCCGACGTTCAGGAAGCCGACATCACCGAGACGACGCAGGCGCACTTGCAGATTGCTGTGCCGACGCCGGACGGTCCGGTCGGACACTCGCCACACACGCTCATGCGCGACGATGTGTTCGAGGACGTCGACGACGGGAGGGGGACAGCGTTCGGAACGCAGACCCACGAGTTCGCTGAGCGGTACGTGCTGGAAGGAGAAGTCGAACCGTCGAACGACGACGAGCGTCACATCAAGTCGTTCCTGGACTCTCTCGATGGAGAGTTGCGAGTTGAGGAGGACGCGTATCTCCCGCTCACTGTCGACGGCGATCAGGTCACCATCTCAGGAATCGTCGACCTCGTTCACATTCGTCCTGATGCCGTCGAGATCATCGACTTCAAGACCGACCTTGGGCGACACGCCGAGGATGAGTATCGGAAGCAACTCAGCGTGTATTATCACGTGTTGGATGAGTGGTTCCCTGACCGAGACGTGACTGCAGGTATCTTCTATACTGCCCAAGGGGATCGCGTTGACATTGATCCACTCACGAGAGCGGACCTCGTCGAGTTAATAGCTGAAGAACAAGGTTTGGAAACCAGCGCTGCCGAATAGATCTCGCTGTACTCTCTAAATAGCCTCTCGAACGGCGTCGTCGAACGCGATCAAAATCTGTTCGGGGACAAATTGTTCGAAGGTGACGGACCCATCAGCGAATCCAATCGTCACTCGAGGATGTAGTGGTTCGCCTGTTTCTATCGAACGAACGTCGGTCGGGAGAGATACGAGGCCGGTGGCTGCATCAAGCTCTGTGTCTCCGCGTCGAAGCAAGTCCTCGACGATTGAGTCGACGCGGACGTCCGAGATACTCCCCGACTCGGGTTCTTTTGAGCGAACCTCGATTTCTCGGGTGTTATCGTAGGCGTTCGTATTCCGGAGTCGGAGGGTCGAATAGCCATCGACGCAGGCGTCTTCGAACCGGCCTCTGAATCCGTTATCCAAGAACGAGACTCGTGTTGCGCCATCCAGCTCGAAGTAACTCTTGAACGCCTGGACGGTCGCATCTGCGGTTCCCCCGTCTGGGGCACGGATGGCGAGGAGTTGCGTTCTCGGTTTGAACGTCGCGACGGTCGTCGGTCGATCCTCCTTCGTGAGCGTCAGCTGTGCCTGTGATCCCGTATCGGGGACGTTGCAGACGACGAAGATTCGATCGTGCTCGCTCGTGACTGTCTGGACCTCTGACCCGTAGACGCCGGGCGACCCGACGTCACCGACTCGCCCCGTCGCGCCCTCTGGCGACACCTGGTGTAATCCGTCTACGAGATAGTAGTAGACCGTGCGGGCTCCCGCGAATTGGAGCTGTGATGCGGCTCGTCGCAGCTGGATCTGTGAGAGTTCGTTCAGAGCGTCGGCGAAGCCTCGATTATCCACGTCCATCGAGATGTCTGCTGCCTGCAGGACGCGTCGACGAGCCGCTTGTGAGGGAAGGCTCCTGATGAGTTCTTGGGGAGAGGCGTCGTTTTGGGTCGGATCCAGAGGGAGATTCATACTCTTCATCTCAGCACCAGTATCTTACAACTTCTGCCATCTCTGGAGTATCTCGAACTGAGTCTCGTGTCGATGCAGTGCATTAGTCAACGGGGGAAGTCCGTTCCTTGATCCCGTTTCGGTGAATCGTGGGTTTGTGACTTTGCGGGATCCATGCAAGTGGTTATACGACAGAAGGGTTATGATTAGCTTGACCCATGAGCCTCGATGAGGCGGTCGACGAGGCGCTGGCGATGTGCGGGATGTCGCGCAGCAAAGAGGCTGAGGAGGCGGGACGAACTGTCGCCACGCTCCAAGACTGACGGAGCAACTTGGTCGGGGTACCGACTCACGAGCGGAACCTCTCTGCGTGAAGCGTTCTACCAGTGGTTGCGTATTTTTATATGGCTCCTGCGGAAAGACTCGGTAAGGTCGACTAATGTCTAAGCAGGAACATTCTGAGGAATCAGAGGGGCGTTCGGAACTCCCTATCGAGCGTGGTTTTCCGATTGAGCGGGTAAACGAGATTGCTGCGAATGAAGGGCGGGCCCGGCAGCACTATCGCCCAGTATATACAATGCACAAGTGGTGGGCACGAAGACCGGGTAGTCTATTTCGGGCCATTACTCTGTACTCACTATTAGATGATAATACGACTACGGATGATGTTGAGGTCTATGAACCTGGAGATAATCAGACTCTAGGACAGAATGGTGTGAGTGAGGACGGGCTGGTAGAGGCAATTAGCAAGGTTTCAATGGAAGATCCGGAGACTCTCTGGGACTTCTATCCAAAGGACGTTCGTATCAAGGACAAGAAAATTCTCGACCCATTTATGGGTGGGGGCACATCACTCGTCGAGGCTTCGAGGTTTGGAGTTGACTCGGTTGGTGTTGACCTAAATCCAGTCGCATGGTTTGTTACGAAGAAGGAGCTTGAAGCTGGTCAAACAAGCGTAAGTCAACTGGTGGAGGAATTCAATCGGATAAAATCTGATGTTTCGGAAGAAATCCTAAAATACTACAGAACCCCGTGTCCCAATGGGGACCATGACGCGGATGTAATGTACAACTTTTGGGTGAAAGAACTTGATTGCGTCTCCTGTGGTCACACTATTCCACTGTTTAAGGATTACCGAGTTGCTGCTGGCCGCTATGAAAACAAAGGAAAATACAACGTTCTCTGTCCTGGTTGTGATGAACTTACGCTAGTCGATGACTGGCAGGATGATAGTGTGTGTGACCAGTGTAAACACACATTTGTCCCGAAGGATGGAAGTGTCTCTCGAGGAGGATACTATAACTGCCCTGAATGTGGACAGAAAGAATCTGTTACGGACGCAATCGCTGAACTTGGAAAGCCCAACTTAAAACTCTACGCTGTAGAGTATTATTGCCCATCTTGTGACAACTCAGGCGAAAAGAAGAGTTCCTACAAAGGCTATAAATCCGTAGAAGCAGCTGATCTGCAACTTTTCGAGGAAGCAAAACAAAAGTGGAATACGCGAACTGACTTGCACAAATATGTGCCTGATGAAGATATTCCACCGGGCCATATGACTTCTGAACGGAATCCTGTCTTTGACCACGGATATGGGAAATGGACTGATATGTTCAATGAACGGCAACTTCTGTCGCTATCTACCCTTCTAAAATCGATTGAAAATGTGGATAACCAAAACATCCGTGAATACCTGTTACTGGCTTTTAGTGAATCTCTCAATTTCAATAATTCATTTACTGGATACCAGGCGAGTACAAACAAAATTCAGCATCTGTTCAAAACGAATTCATTTGATCCGCCCCAGCAACCCTGTGAGGCGAACCTTTGGGGCACGAAGTATGGGATGGGAAGCTTCCAGAAGACGTTCGAACTCGTGAAGAAGGGGATAGAGTATGCCAATAGTCCTACTGATCGATATGTAGATAACGGTGACACCGTTGAAACAGAGCAATTTGCTCAACCTATTGGCCTCAATTCAGAAGTCTACCAAGACGACATGAGATCTATAACTTCTGAAAATGAGTATGACGCAGTAATTACTGACCCACCATACTACGATAATATCATCTACTCCGAGGTGGCAGATTATTTCTACGTCTGGCAGAAGATATTACTCGAAGGCGAATACGCAGGATTTGATCGCGATAAAACACCGCGTGTAGAATCCATCGTAACAAACCCGTTCTTGGGGAAGACTGCTGAAGACTTCGAACATGAGATGGGACAGGCCCTCGCAGTCATAAATCGGACACTGAAAAAAGACGGGACCCTCGCATTCACCTACCACCACAGTGATGGTGAGTCCTGGGGAGAGCTTCTAAAATCGCTCTGTGAAAACGATTTCGAGGTAACGGCAACTTATCCGATCAACTCTGACCTACACAAGTTTATCGGGGGGGAAGCTGTCTCATTTGACATCGTAATTGTCGCAAGACCGACTGATAGTCGCACTCCGATCTCGTGGAATCAGCTTCGCCGGCGAATTGTAAAGACCGCACAAGTAGCACGCGAGACGCTTGAAGAAACCCGAGAACTCACTAGTGGTGATATTGGTGTCATTGAGATGGGGAAATGTTATCAGGAATACTCGAAGCATCATGGTGAGGTTCGTCGAGCTGGCGAAATCATGAGCGCAAAAGAGGTTGTTCAGGAAATTTACGGAATCATTCAGGAGGGCGAACGGGGTGAGCAAGATGTATATCTCGATCTCCTGGAAGAGAGGAAGCCCTCGTATAGCGACTTAAACAAGCATCTCAAGCGCTCCGATGCATCCGAAGAGAGGATGAAGGAAATGAGGCTGTTCCGAATGGAAAGCGGTGATTTCGTACTTTCTGATTGGAACGATGAGAAACGCCAGGCCTACGTTCAGAGTCGTGTAGAAGAAGGTAACGGCGACCTCACGAACCTCGATAAAGCTCACTTCCTCCGCTATCGGTATGAGCATGACCGATCCCGTGAAGAATTCCTCAGCAAGTGGGATATGGACAAGCTTCAGGAGCTTTGTGAGGATCTTGCCGCAGTTACAGGTGATGAAACATACCTGAAGATGTTAGGCGTCGATACCACTCTCGCGGAAATCTCTGACGAGTAGCTGACTAACTAAGAGTTCCTTTTTTGTGTCCTCAAACTTCCAGACAAAGCTGATAGGCCACCCTCTCCAGGAATAATAACATTACTATGTCTTTAATAACTCAATA
The DNA here is from genome assembly GCF_900103715.1 of Halogranum gelatinilyticum. Taxonomy (NCBI): domain Archaea; kingdom Methanobacteriati; phylum Methanobacteriota; class Halobacteria; order Halobacteriales; family Haloferacaceae; genus Halogranum; species Halogranum gelatinilyticum. Next base: position 52,789 of record NZ_FNHL01000005.1, read on the forward strand.
GGGACGACAAATACTTGATTGAATGTATTAGTCCCGGCAAATCCGATTTTGAATACGCACTTTGATAAGAGAGTCACCCATCGTGTCAATCATACATGAGCGCGGAAGGAACTCGCAAATCCATCGATGATGTTCTGACACTCAGTCCGGAACTCACCGAGGGCGATGGCCTCATCAAGGGCCAGATTCGCCTGTACGACGTCGAAAGCGACGCGGAGACGCTCGAATCCGACGCACGGCGGTTCTTCGACCGCACGCTGCTGACGGGCGGACTGGAGGATTCGATGAAGCGCCTCCGGGATACCCTCCAGGGCGAGGACAACATCCGTCTCCACGAAATGTACGGTCCGTACGGGACCGGGAAGTCCCACCAGATGGTGGCGATGTATCACTGCTTCAAGTCGCCGGACATCGTCGGTGACTGGGCCAGTGACCGCATCGAAGGACTCGACGATGTGCTCCCTGAAGACGCACTCCCTGTCGTCGTCTCCCTCCAGAAGCAGCAGTACGAGTACCTCTGGGAACCGCTCTTCGAGCGCCTGGACTACGAACCGAACGAAGAGGAGTACGACGAGGACGGTGGCTACCCGACGATCGACGTCATTCAGGACGCCGTTGGCGACCGCACCGTCGCGTTCTTCATGGACGAACTCGAGGACTGGTTCGGCTCGCTCACTGGACGACGCAAGGAGGCGAACCGTGGCTTCCTCCAGGCGCTCTTCGAGACGACGTCCCGTCCGAACACGGAGTTGTTCGCGTTCGTCTCTGTGCTTCGTGAGGGCTCGGGCGTTCACGACATCCTCGCCCGCGAGAACGACCGCGTGCAGGTCAACATGTCCAACCAGGTCGACATCAAGGAGGTCCTCCGCCACCGTCTCGTCGACTCCATCGACGACCGCTCGGGTATGCGGGCGCTCGTTGACCAGTATATCGAGGCGTACGCGGATACGGACTACGTCGACCTCCCGAGCGGGCTTCGCGACGAGATGTACGAGACGTACCCGTTCCACCCCGTGCTCATCGACTCGATGAAGACGCGGTTCTTCGCTGAAACCGAATCCGGCGCGACTCGCGGGATGCTCTATCTCTTCGCCCGCGTTCTCGTCGACCGGTTCCAGGAGACCGACCTCATCACCCACGGCGAAGTCGATGCGGTGGACTACAACGACGAACTCACGCGCATCAACGTCGAGCACTCACGAGCGAATTGCTGTTTCGACGACATCACCGACCGACTCGCTGACGCCGACATCCCGTATGGACGACCCATCCTCAGCACGGTTCTCATCTACTCGCTGACCCCCGGACTCGCTGAGGGAGCAACGACCTCGGACATCGTCATCGGCACGTACCACGCTGGCGACCGCATCAACGACATCATCGTCGATCTCGAACGGCTGCAGGGAGAGGTCTACCACCTCTGGCGCTCCGACGACCGCTACGTCATCCGCGAGGACGAAAACCCGCGCTCGCTCGTCAAGAACGCGGCACGTGATGTCGAGGACGACGAGGCGATGGATCTCATCGGCGACACCGTCGAGAAACTGTTCGGCTCGGGGGCCTATGCAGTCGGATTCAACACCGATGGAACGCTCGAGAGCGTCCCAGACAGCCAGAATATCAAGGTGGTCGTGAAGAACGGCCCGTGGGATGAGGAGAGCGTTGCAGAGATTATCAAGAACCAGCCAGCTGGCCGTCAGTGGCGCAACACGCTTGCCTTCGTTCAGCCGAAGAACGGCAAATCCATCTCGCCGACGTCCCAACAAGAGAAGTTCCTCGGGAAGGCGAAGGAGGTCATCGGTGCAGACCTCCGGAAAGCAGACGAGAACCTCTCCGAAGAGATTCGAGACGACATCGAAGATCTTCACGAAGAGTACGAGGGCGAACTCCTCAAGCGACTGGAGAGCGCGTATGGTGAACTCATCGACGGCGACGACCTCCTCAACGAGTTCGACTACGCCGCCGAAATTTCGCTAGAGAATCGGGTCGCAACCGAGCCAGTCCTGAACGCCAGCAACATCGCTGGTGCAGTCAAAGCAGACCCGTTCGACCTGCAGCGTCACGTCTGGGATATCGTTCAAGACCGCCTCAAAACCCGATCCGAGACGACCATCGACGACATCTACGAGCAGTTCCTGATGAGTCCGACGTACCCGATTCCGGGAAGCGTCACGGACATCGTTCAGGCGGTCGAGAACGGATTAGAGGGTAAGCCTGTTCTCGCACACGATGGGAGCGGTTTCAAAGACGAACTCCGCGGCCTCACACAGGATACGGTGCTCGTTCTTGAGAGCGACGTCGAGAAGTGGTCTACTGACGAGGTCGAATCCGAACTCCGCAGTCAGTTCGGTGCGGGTACGAAGGAAGTCGATCTCGGCACGTTCGAACTCGAGCTTCGACAGCGAACGGACGTGTGGATCTACGACCAGAGCCCCGAGGACGCCGTTAAGATGGCGGCTGGACGACTCGCGAACGCAGATCACTACGTCCTCGTCAGTGGCAGTGAAATCCTCGACAAAGTCCGCTCCGACGCCACACTCCGCGATGTCTCAGACGCCGAGACGATTGGACCGAACGAGGTTCGATCTCGGATCGAGGAAGCGATTGAGGCTGCGGGGGAAGCCAACACCAGCCAGGTTCTGACGGCAATCCGTAACGACCCAGAGGTCTATCTCCCGAAGGACGATACCGATTCCGCGTTCCGGAGCGCTGTTAGCTCGCTCCTCTCGGATGGCTACAAGATCAAGACCGGTGGCGACTACGTCAGTACCCTCGGTGACCGTGAGCCAACGTCTGTCGTCGTCGCACCGATGGTTGCCGACGACGTCGGCGAACAAATCTTGGACCATATCCGTGGCCTCGACGAGGAGGAGACGTTCAAGGTTCAGTCGATCCAGACCAACTGCGCACCGAGCGAGTCCGAGGCTGCAGTCAAGCACTTCCTGCTCGCCAACCTCGGGAAGAGTGACCCTCACTACGTTGTTGGTGCCACCGGCTCAGAAGACCCTGCAGACTGGTTCCCGGGTGCTGGGTTCCGCATCCCACCGGAGGAAGGCTGGACCTTCGAGTATCAGGGCGATAGTCCGGCAGAGATGCGGAAGGAATGGAATGACTCCCACGAGTCCGGGTCTGTCTCCTACGGTTCCCTCTCGTTCAACACGAACGGCGACGGTGCTGCACCAGGTGGACTGCAAGGCATCGCGGAATTCCAGCTGGCACACGCAGACCTTCAGCTCGAACTCGGTCAGTCCCACGAGGTCGTCGCCGACATCCTTGAGAACATCCCGGAGGCCGCTACTGGCATCGACATCACCATCCAGTTCGAATGACGCACACGTTCAAATATCAAGACGAAGCCACCACCCACCATGCCTGACCCAGACGTGGATTCGCGGGAAGAGCTCCCCATCGAGCGTGGCTTCCCCATCGAGCAAGTGAATGACCTTGCTGACCGCGAAGGGCGGGCTAAACTCTACTACCGCCCTCTTTCCACGATGCACAAATGGTGGGCTAGACAGCTTGGGAGCGTCTTCAGAGCGATTTCGCTCTACACATTAGTCGACGACCCGTCTTCAGTCGACGTCCGAGAGCCCGGAAAAGAGGAGATGAATCTCTCTGATTTCGCGGAGGGTACTGAGAAATCCTCTACCGAAGCTGATCTCTCGCAGCTCGTCGATGCCGTCAGTCTACAAAATCCCGACGCTCTCTGGAGTCTGTATCCGAAGGACGTCGGCGTGAGCGACAAGACCGTCCTCGACCCGTTCATGGGTGGCGGAACAAGCCTCATGGAAGCGATTCGGTTCGGTGCAGACGTCACTGGCGTCGACCTGAACCCTGTCGCGTGGTTCATAACGAAGAAGGAAATGGAGGCCCACGAGATAGACCCTGATGAGCTTCAACAGGCCTTCGAGGATGTGCGGGATGAAGTAGCAGAGGAGCTCAAATCGCACTATCAAACAGCGTGCCCTCACGACGACGCCCATGTCGCTGATATCATGTACGCGCTCTGGGTACGGAAGTTAGACTGCACGTCTTGTGGTGAGACGATCCCTCTGTTCAAAGACTATCGAGTTGCGAACGGACGATACGAAAACGACGACAAGTACAACGTCTACTGCCCCGAATGCGAGTCGGTCTTTTTGACCGATGATTACCGGTCTGAGTCGACCTGTACGGAGTGTGGGCATGAGTATATCCCAGCAAACGGGCCGGTGTCACGTGGGGGTAACTACGGCTGTCCCTCCTGTGGACTCAAATACTCCATCGTTGATGCTATCGCTGACGGTCAGTCTTACTCTGAAGACCTCTACGCTATCGAATACTACTGTACGAGCTGCGACGACGAAGGGAAAGAACGGTCGACCGTCAAGGGCTACAAAGCGGCCACTGACGAGGACTTGGCCCAGTTCACCCACGCGAAGGACCAGTGGGAGGCTTCTGAGACGCTAGGTGAGTATGCACCTGATGGTGATATCCCTGAAGGAGCCATTACAGCTGCTTCTCGGATCAACGGCAACGACGTGTTCAGCCACGGCTACAAAACGTGGCAGGATATGTTCAACCCACGTCAACTCTACTGCCTCTCCACCCTTCTCTCAGCAATAGATACAATCGAAAATCAGCAGATCAAGGAGTATCTGCTCCTTGCGTTCAGTGATTCACTCATGTTCCAGAACAACTTCGCTCTCTACAGTATATCTGGAACAAAGATCGAGGGCATCTTCAGACAGAATTCGTACACGCCACTTGTCGAATACGCTGAAAACAACGTCTGGGGTACGAGGGCTGGACGTGGGACATTCCAGAACACATGGGAGAAGATTGTCGACGCCGTCGAGTTCGCTCACTACCCAACGGAACGGTATCTGGAAGACGGGGAGCTCAAGCAAACAGACCCGTTCGAGACCCCTGTTGGTGGAGACTACACCCTACTGCAAGGAGATGTTCGAGAAGTCGATCTCGAGACGGACTATGATGCCATCATCACTGACCCACCGTATTATGACAATGTGATCTACTCTGAGGTTTCAGACTTCTTCTACGCATGGCAACGGCTCCTCTTAGCTGATGAGTACCCTTGCTTTGACGCTGAAAACACCCCTCGACAGAAGAGTGTCGTCGCAAACCCTGCTGTGAATAAGGACGACACCAGCTTCGAGGCAGAGATCAAACAGTCGTTCTCGCGATTGCGAACGGTGTTGAAGGACGATGGCGTTCTCGTGTTCACGTACCGTCACGGAGGGAAGAAGTCCTGGGGAGCGCTGTTACAGTCGCTGTGCGATGAAGGGTTTGACGTCACAGCAACGTATCCGATTTCAGCAAACCTCAGCGAGTTCGTAATGGGGGAGGGACTCAGTTTCAGCGTCATCGTCGTTGCTCGTCCTGCAGGAAAGCGCGAACCAGTTAGCTGGTCCTCTCTACGGCGACGAATGCACAGAGAAGCACGTCAGGCCCGAGAGAACATACGAGAGGGTCAAACCCTATCTGAGGGAGACATCAGTGTTGTCGAGCTTGGCCGATGTTTCCGTGAATACTCCAAGCACCACAAAAAAGTTCATCGAGAAGGGGCCGTGATGAACGCCACCGAAGTCGTTGAACAAATATACGATATCATCGCTGGAGACGTCACTCCTGACCAGATTTACCTCGATCTATTAGCAATGGAAGCACCCACGATCGAGGATGTAACCCGCCTCTGCCGGGGTACGAACGTCAAACCCGCTGACCTACGTAGCCGGGCGCTTTTCGATCCAGAGCCCGAATTCAAATTGGCTCGATGGGACGATGAGAAACGCCTCGCCTATCTCAAGGAGAAGACTGTGGACTCGCTCTCTGCCTTGGAGAGAGTACAGCTCCTTCGGTACGAAGCGGCTCAAGAGACATCGACGATAGAGAAACTTCGCGGGATGGAAGTCACTGGGGCGATGCTCGACGTAGCAACAGACCTTGCGAATCTCACTGGTGATGAGGAATATCGTCGGCTCTTGAGGGACTAACGTATTTCACACCCCAGTGAGTCGTTCAGAATGACATGAGTGACATCGACGCGGTTGCGGGTATGTACAATATCATCGTCAGTAGTGAGCGAGAGTCTGCAGAGTACCGCGTCCCCGTCGAAGAGTTTGTTACAAAGTTGGAGAACAGGAATCTCCCCAACGAGATTTGCGTAGCCGGACTTGAGGATGTACTCACAGAGAATGAAGAGCTCCGTAACCGCCTAGTCTCGACAATGCGGCAGGAAATGGATTATCTCAACAGTCAACGTCCTCTTCCAGCGATCCAATTTGTCGTCGACGGTGATTTGCAAGGTGCTGGTGACTCGTATGAAGTAGACATTGATGGGGAGTTCTACTCACTCCAACCTGTATTCGGTCGCCAGATCAAAAAGCGAGACTCGGGCTGGCTTGTCGCTCCGCTCCGAGTGTAGGCTCGTCACATCTCACATCAGTGCCCACGGCCCTTCTGTCTCCACTGTAACATCGTCATCTGTCGAACGAATGAAATACAGTGTGACCGTCCCGTGTTCGGCATTCCCATCTGGAGAATAAACGGGCACGCACGTTGTCTCGTGTTGTGGGTACCGCGGGTGGTCTTCTTCGTCCGTCTTCTGGCAGGCATCCTTGATTCGGGACTTCGTCCAGCGCCCTTGGTCATCTAACTCGGGTTTGTTTGGACCATATGACGAGAAGACGATTGCAGAGATGACTCGATCTGCGAACGTGGCAGCGTTACTGATGCTGAACGGCCCACTCGTTTCGTGCACCCGCGATAGATCTCCTTCTGAAGTCCCACTAAGGCATAGGTGGCCACTGGAAGCTGCATCGAAGGCTTGGAGTTCAGGATATCTGAGAGCCAGCGTGTCCAGAATGTACTCTTTGATTAATCCCCGATACTCGTCACAGCTAAATTCGCTCTCGGGCGAGATGACTTGGATTTCAGCGTCAGTGTACTGGACCGGGAGCCGAACGGGGCGATACTGTGGGCACAAGAAAGCCATTCGGTTACTTTCGGTGAGATATGCGTATGCAAACATCCGCGACCGCGAGTCTGAGTCGTTTATCGGATTCTTCCCTTCCTGGTAATATTTTGAATCCAATACTGCGAGGGTTTCTTCTGCGTTCACCAGAAGGTGATCGGGTTCGTGGCGAGCATCGGAGTTCCCTTCGAAGGGATAGATCGGATATTCCGGTTTACATTTGACCCCCGTCAATTGGTCGAGGAAGTCGATCTGCCGGATAGACTCTATCTCCCTGTTGAGGATTCGATGTGAGTAATCCTGAAACAGCGTGTTCATGCTCAATGCATAATCAACAAGCAATTCCTGTGGACCGCCGCCTGCTTGACCAAGCAGCGTTGACGAGAGTATGGACTGAGCCGTATGGAATGCCCGTCGGTAGTAGTGCCGTTGTCGCGGAAGGTCGTGAAGAGACAGACGTCGATATTTTCCAATATGCTTCTGGCTGCTTCGAATATCCATCTCTTCCATCCGTTCCACCTCTTGATGCACCATCGAAAGAAGGATGTCCTGCCGGGGGTGGCGATTTCCTACTCGGTCTTGCTGGAGAAGTCGGAGGAGGAGTTTCCCCGCCATATGGATAGCCGAGTTCACAAGATCGGAATACTCGATCTCTGTCTCAACCCATGACGGGGCTGGATTCCCGGTCGCGTGGTTCATCAGAGTTTGTTCGACGTCCACAGAGCCGAGTCCATGGAATCCGTTCCGCCGACGGATATTGAGATTCCGAATAAACCCGTTGCGACGAATTGTCCGGACACCGTGGACGTAGTTGATTGCCAGTATCGCAATAATGCGAGTCGACTCAACGCCGCTGGAGAGTATTTCGTCGAGAGGGACTCCGAAGTATGATTGCGTTCGGTCGATGTCGTAGACGGTGAGGAGCATCTCGAGCACGTGCTCCCAGTCAACTTTTGGCTCAATCTGGACGCTCATGCCGGGTACCAGTCTGACGATTCCAACCACGTCCGAGGGTTTGACGTGGAGCTTGTCGTCGACGACCCGCACTGAAAGTACCTGAAGCGAGCTCGTGTCCGGTCTTCTCCCACTCTGTCGAGACCGAAGTCGCGGGCGCTTCTTTACGAACTTGCTCCCTTTCCTGACGAAGTTGGCAGCGCGAAGCTCCTCCTTAATCGTGGTTGGATCACACTCTTCGACGATGAGCTTCTTACTCTCCTGGACCGAGCACAGGGGAGTTCCGTAGTCGTGCCGTACGGCATCACTCATAGGCGCTGACGCCCATCTCGCGTTCCTCAGCTTCTGCCTGGCGCTCTGCGAGGTCGACCGCTGGACTAAGGTCGAATGCCTCGAACTGATCGTCGAGAGTTTCGTAGTGACTAGCTAGGCGATTGATCTGGGGGAGAGCTGCAGTATTCAGCAGCCGAGGTGTGATGTACGTCGCGAACGCTTGACCGACAGCGACCGCCTCTTCGCCGACATACGGACCACCGCTCCCGCAGGCGTGTGTGAGGAACTCGGTGACGTCTCTGTAATGCATTGGTCCGAACTCCATGATGCCGTTCTCGCCCGTAGTTGTGGTTCCCTCGTTTATCCCCTGATGATGGCGCTCGAAGAGTTCTCGAAGCTCGTCGGTGTCGATATCTACCTCTGAACCCAGCTTGCCAATCCACCCTTTGAAGAGTTCAGACCGCTCTTCGTCGCCGTACCGGCTGAGTTCAATCATGGCGAATCGACGGGTGATTGCGTTATCCAGCTCATTCACCGTGCGGTCCGACATATTCATCGTACAGATTATCTTGACGTCGTCGTTGAGCGTAAGCGGGGTTCCGTCTTCGTCCTTGAAGATAACCTGTTCTTCGTCCTCGATGGCAGTGTACAGAGGGCCGAATACCTGAGAGATGTCTGCTCGTGTGATCTCGTCGATTATCACTCCCCAGTTGTCATGATACTCGTTGGCTTTCTGGATCCCCTGTGAGACGCAGCCCGCTTGACGGTGGTACTGTATCTCTCCCCCCTCCGTCTCTGGTTGGATGCTCCCAGTAATATCTGCAGGCGTCCACGTCGGAGTTGCGGTATGGATAGAGTAGTCAAGACAAGTTTCTAATGCGAGCTGCTTTGCGAAGTAGGTCTTCCCAGTTCCAGTTGGACCGTATAGGACGATTGGTTTTCCGACCTTGATCGCAGTCAGAGCGTTCTTCCTGACTGTATCGGGAACAAGCGGCTCGTTGAGATTGTAGTTTCGTTGAGCGACGGTTTGCTTGACATCGAATGGGGTCGTCCGAGACGTCAGCAGAGCCTGCGTAACGACGTCACTATCACCAGAGACATCTCGGTCGACGGTGAGTGATTCGACTAAGTACCGTAACGCATCTGGATCGGATGTCTCTTCGATAAAATACTCCGCAGTTGAGGCCGAGCCAAGAATAAAACCGCTATACTGCTCTGCTTCCTCACGATCAAAGTTCTTCCAACTCGGCTTCCCACTACTCATTATCTGGTGAATGTCGGGGGGCACAATAAAACAACATGTGCTACGGAAATCACGTCTGAGAACTTTTCGCCGACGGACTGGCCTTCCAGAAACGTGCATTACTATGTGGCTTACGCGGATAGAGGTAATCATCGATGACGTTTGATCCGGACTCGATCACCTCTGGACACTCCCTGATTCAACGACTTGATGAATACAACCCATGGTGGGAACTCGGGAGAGAGGCATCAACGTCCGGTGAATTCTCGTCGCTTCGGAGCACGTTCTATCGATCGTACAACGCACTCCACGAAGGAGAAGCTCGGTTACTGTCCGCAACTGGGTCAGATGGTGTTGGGAAGAGTCGCCTCCTTAGCCAGCTGATTGCGGCGCATATCGACCCAAACTTCGTCGAGAAGTTTTTTCGCGACTCGAAGAGCCGTGAACTGGCTCAATCAAACTTAATTCCTCCATCAAACGTTCTCTACATACCACTTCGAGACGACCCAGTATTTCAGCTACACCCGGAAGAACAACTCCGGGCAGCTGTCGACCACTTCGAGACACACGTTTTTCGACAACACCAGTCTTCCACTCACTACCTGTTCTTTGATGATCTCCACGTCGTTGAAAGACCCAACAAGCGTGGCAATCAAGAGGTGGGTCGCTGGGAACAGCTGCTAACCGAGTTACTGGATGAACACGAGGAGCGCCGAATTGTTTTTTCAGGCCTCTCAATGGAGGACGTGAGAAAGCGATTAGCGTCTGTCACTGTAGGTGGCTCGAACCATACGATACCTGGCAATCATTTTGATGTATATCCTCTCGGGTTCGGTGATTTTCTTCGTATGCGATACCGTGATATCGAACTTGCACCGGCTTCTGAGCGCTTTGATGAGAAGTCAGCCATGGCGGCGATTCAGGAAGGTGTTATTCAAGCAACCCCGGATACAATCGTCTCGGAGCTTATTTCGCAAGAATCCGGATCAGTCATCGACTCCTCTACCGCTCGGCGAGAGATTGCAAATTACTGTACTACAGGGGGGACTGTCGCACTTCGGATTGCCCAGGAAGGAATCTCACTAAACGATGACCGATTCACCGACGTGATTCGGAGTCGTGGGAATGTCGATTTCGATAGCATACAGCGGAGAACGCTCGACGACTTCAGAGACGACCTAATCCGCGCCGCTACGTATCTGGGAGGGGTGAAGGACGCATCTGGCTTAGAGCGATTCTGCGCTCTCGCCGCACATGAACACCCGATCGATGACGTCTCGTTCGATGACTTGACTGCGGTACTTAACATCGACCGCAGAACACTCCGTGACAAGTATCTTAGCAACCTCTCACGGCTCCACCTCCTCTCGCCAGCGCAGGAATACGACAACCAACGCCCTCGCAAGATTCGATTCTACCTCCGGAACCCAGGGATTACCAATGCGTTCTGTCAGAACGACCTCAACGATGTCCTTCGTCGTCAGCCTGGATTGGACGAAGCTCTCGCAAAGGCGGTCACATTCGACCACACCGTTCGATTATCAAGCGAATTGAACCATATCCACGACCCGAAACGAGGCGTCATCAAGTTCTGGGTGGGGTCGAAAGGGACGGTCGACTTCGTTCTCAAGATCAATGGGACACCCATTCCGATCCTCTGGTCATACAGTAGAGGTTTGGACGAACTCTATCATAGCACAGACACACCTGGGTTTGACGCACTACAGGAGTTCCTCGATGGGGAGGCATATGCCACCGAGAGAGACAGAGTTGACGAACTACTGTATACGTCCGTGACGAACGAATTTGCTGAGCAGCGACGCAAGTATGTCCAGCAAAACGAGTATGCTGGCCGTCTGGATGACGATGAGGCCCTAGTCTACGACAGCGAACCTCCGTTTGGAATCGTATTGACGAACGCAAGGGATGCGTTGGAGCAGGGAGTCTACGTAATCGAAGCTGGCTCAAAGCCAGTCATCCAAATCCCGCTCTGGACATATCTGCGGCTCTCTCGGTGATTAATACACTCTCTGACCGCTCTTCGACGAAATTAGACACGTAATTCGATACTGCACAACCTATTTGACGACATACTGTTTCGCTTGACACATGGACGAACAGGACCTCGTTGATATCGAGGTCACGCACGGTGATCCAGACGACGTTATCGACTCATATTCGTCTGGCATTGCAGATTTCTCTTTCCACCGGCAGACAGTCATCGCGAACCGTTTGCTTGCAGGACAGCCCGATACTGAACTGCGGTCTCTCATTGGCGTCGACGAAGAACAGGTCAAGCTCCTTGAACACCAGGTCAACGCTGCCCACCGAGCCCTCTTTGAAATGGACGGTAAAGCGCTTCTCGCGGATGAAGTTGGTCTTGGAAAGACAATCGAGGTTGGTATGATTTTGAAGGAGATGCACTACCGTGAGACCGACGGTTCAGTGTTGATTCTCACCCCTGCACAGTTGGCCAAGCAGTGGCAGGGTGAACTTCGAGAAAAATTTGGAATGGAGTTCGTCTGCAACTATGATGACGAGTTTCAAGGATTCGGTGCTCACGACCGAATCATCGCAAGCATTGACACCGCGAAGAGTGAGCGTCACATGGCTTCGGTGCTCGCCCGAGACTGGGACGTCCTTGTACTAGACGAAGCTCACTATGTGAAGAACGAGGAGACTGACCGATACGACCTCATCAAAAAACTCAGGTACGACTATGCGTTCTTCCTCACGGCGACACCTATTCAGAACGAACTTACAGATCTCTATAACATCGTCTCTCTCCTCCGACCTGGTCTGTTCGGTAGTCGCGACACCTTCCATCAGTACTTCGTGAACAGTAGTCAGCAGACGCTCGTGAACCGTAGTGAACTCCAACGTCGTCTGGGGCAGGTGATGATCCGCAACAAGCGCGCGGACACAGATATCGATTTCACTGAGCGGATAATCGATACACGGACATTCGAACCCAACGAGGCCGAACAGGAGTTGTACGAAGCAGTTACTGACTATGTGCGCGCAGCGTATACTGAGGACCAAGGCCAGAAATTGGTCCTAATGCTCCTCCAGAAAGAGGTAGTCAGTAGTCCTGCTGCACTAGAACAGACCGTCCGGAAGAAACTCGACGATCAGCAAGAGATCACACACGACGATGAACTCGAAACGATTCTCGACAAAATCGATGCTGTAGAGAGCGTCACAAAACAAGAACGGCTGTTCGATATCGTGGAGGAAGTTCGGGAACGTGTCGAGATGGGCCGAGTGATCGTGTTTACACAGTTCCGTCCAACACAGCGTCAACTCCTCGAAGCACTGGACGAGCAGGGCTACACGACGCACGCCTTCCATGGTGGGCATTCAAGCCAAGAGAAGGAAGATATCGTCGACCAATTCCGTGAAGATGGCGGCGTCCTCGTCTCGACAGACGCAATGAACGAGGGGCGAAATCTTCAGTTTTGTAATATTATGGTGAACTACGACCTCCCCTGGAATCCGATGAAGGTGGAGCAGCGTATTGGACGCATCCACCGTATTGGCCAGAAACGGAAGGTGTATATCTTTAATATGGGACTGAAGGGGACAATTGAGGAGTACGTCCTCGAACGACTCTATCACAAGATAGATCTCTTCCAGCAAACGGTTGGTGAACTGAGTACGATTCTCACACGTATGGAGGACTCTGGAAAGACATTTGAAGATGAGATATTCGATCGGTTAGTTAACGCCGGGTCGGAAGTCGATCTTGAGAACGATTTCGACTCAATGGCCATCGATTTAGAGAAACAGCAGGATCTCTCACAAAAGGTGGAGCAGTTCAACAGTGGTGTTTTCGAGGGATTCGACCTGGGGGCCGACGATGACTGATGCAACCCACGCTGTGACCCAATCCGCTATAGAAGCTATTGCCCGAGAGTATCTGAAAGGTTTGGGGGGTACGATTCGAGAGGATGGTCGACAATGGAACGTTTCCTTACCGGCTCACGTTGATGTCGAGTTCAGCGATAGGAGCGAGTTTGAGATAGTACTTGATAGTGAGGAATCGGAAACGGAGGAAGCGTCACGTCTTCTCACCCCCGAGAGCGAATTTACTCAGCAACTCCTCACTGAAGCGGCACAGATGGCTACTATTGGAGAGGTTGCACTGACTGCTGATACCATCGACCGTAACTACACTCCCCCATCGTGGATTACCGCAGGCGATTCTGAAGTGATCGATGCCACGTTCACTCCGTACTACGACAAGACTGCCATTTGCTTATTCGTGAAGGTAGGCGTTGAAACCGTCAGTAAGTATCAGACGCAATTTCTCGAAGCCGTTGCTGTAGATTTGGAGTCAGAATCGATTCTTCCACGGATTCCTTCGATTCTGCTGTCCAAGTTCTTCGCACCACGAAACGTTCCTCGAGTAGACTTGTCAGTCGATGCAGATCCATCAGTTTCGTCTGAGAAGCTCACAACGGTGATCACAAGTGGGCAGGAGTATGCGGTAGAACACTTGGAGGGCGATATTGATGAGCTCAGACGGTCAGCATCTGAATCTGCTGGCTCGGAGTTTGAAGAATACCGCCAACTCCAAGAACAACGAATACCCGAACTCCAGAACGAAATTAACTCGATAGCCGATCGTATCCAGAAATTGGCGGATAAAGTAGATACTGCGGACTCTGAGCAACAACGAGTTGAGGCGCTAGAGATGCGAAGCGAACTCAAAGCAGAGAAACAACAAGCCGAAGCCGAACTTAGTGAGATTTTACAGGAGAAGGAAAGCGGGTATTCACAGAAAAAAGAGGACATCTACGACCGACACGCTATCGAAGTAATAACATCTCCCATTGCAATTACGTTCGTGAGCTACGAACGCGGAGAGGCTGAGTTTACTATTGGTAATGGGAAAGGGACCGCAGCTCTGCGAGCACCGTACGCCATTGGTGCTGGCGTAACTGAAGATGTTCGGTGTCAAAACTGCTCTGAGACACTTTCAGAATCGAATCCAGTCTGTGTGACGAGTGACGGACAAAAATGCCAAACCTGCCGGTAGCAGTCACCCTTCCCGACCGAGATCTGAAAAGGTAGGAATCGACTGGGTCACCTGACAAGTAACGTATATTTGAGCAGGGAGTGAACATCTTCTTGATTCGAATTTGGGTGGACTCTAGAGATGCCTTACCTCGGCCTCATTGACGACCGGAAAGTAATCCCTCCACAGGTAGACGATGGAGCTACTGTCACCTGTCCAGTTTGCAGCGGCCCCATGTCGGTTGTACAATCTCATAAGCGAGGTACTGCTTTCATTTCTCGACATTTCCGACACCACGACAGAAATCAGAACACCTCCCAACGGGTATCAGGACAGACAACACTTGCAGACCTGAACAGACCTGGTGTCTGTCCTGGAGAATCTGACGAGCATCAGAAAATGAAGTCGATTGCGTATGCTCGACTGGAACATGATTTCCCTGACGCTTCTGTTGAACTAGAGTCCGGAGTAGAGAATCGGATTGCAGACGTACTCGTGACGTTTGACGAACCCCAATCACCGTATGGGAGAGGAATCGCAGTCGAGGCGCAGTACCGAAACCACGGGAAAGATATCGAGACAGTCACCGAGCACTATCTCGAACGTGGGTTTAGCGTTGTCTGGCTTGAGGAAGATGATTTCACCAGCCACGATGTTGATCTCTCGGGCATTCTAACCGTCTGGCCGTATGCTCTCCCTGACAGGGTTGGTACGGAGGGTTATTCAGATGTCATCCGGTGGTTGTGGCAGGACAAATCGCCTCGTGTTGTGATGGAGATCCCGATACCTGCAGATTATTGGGCTTCATTCGACAAAAGCGGTGAGTGGATTACAGTGGCGCAGTGTCGCCTTCGTCGACGAGGTCGGGCATGGGCGACTGTTTCTCGATCGCCTACTGGACACCTTACGTTTCAATTGGGAAAGAAAGAATTTGGCTGGAACGCCGACTCGCATCGAGTCACAGTGCAAGTCGAGAGAAGCGATTGTGCAGAGTTACGAGAGTTTGTAGATAAACTCCAGCATCAGGGATTCGGCTCAGAACGACCGCCTGAGAAGGAACGAGACCAGCCGTGGCATGACTTAAGCACTGCATGGTTGGCAGGGTCTCCGAACGTCACTGCGTGGCTGTCTGCGTCGCTCTCTTCAGATGGAAACGTCGTACTCACTTTGGGGAAGAAGCATCCAGTAAACACGGAGACTGTAACCGTCCAGATAGACCGAACCGCCGTTAACAAACTTCGACACCTGGTTGATCTACTGGAGAGGGCATTCGAATTAGAGTACGGATAGCTCGCGGGGATGCAATTTTATTCGCAGAATGAAGACTATTTCTCAGTTAGATGGAGGAATCGCCAGATGAGCGGTCTGAGACGTTATCACAGATTGACGAGGTTCTCTCCGTTCAGCAGCTCAATCAGCGTATCTCGGACGTCGTAGACATGTCCGAACTACTTCAGGATGTTCGCGTTATAGTGAATCACGAATCTCGGCAGGAACAATGCAGCCCTCTACTTCACTCTCATCGTCGGTACACGTGGATCTTAGATGCTATTGGATAAATTCAATTTCCACATCGCCGTTCTCCGCTCCGCCCTCGTCGAAACCTCCGCTACAATCTGGGATGAGTTACTGGTTCCCCGTTTACGGTGGAATCCAGCTCGTGTGGTCGCGGAGAGTTGTATCAGGTGCTTCCATCGTCGCACCGCACTTAGGGCAGTAATCTTCGATCGCGTCCTCATCGTAGAGATAGTGATCGCACTCGGGAGGGCTGGCTTGGAAATACACGTCGTCCCAGTCGATGTCTGGTTCTCGACCGTAGAGACAGAAAGTACTGTGTCCTGAACGCCCTCGATGATTGGTCACTATCCGAACGGGACAGTACATACACTCACGGAGTTCGATTAGCGGCTGGTCGGAATGGTTTGTCCAGAGCGTCTCTCGGCGTCCCCATTCGTGAATCCCCTTCGGACCCCAGCATCGCTCTATCTCTGGTCGTGTCGCAAGCAGTTTCTCCACCTGCGCGGAATGGTACTGACTTCCTGCCCACTTCGAGAACGGGTCTCGGTCGTACTCACGGATAATCGCGTTTTTGAGTGCTTTCAGGGGAAAGTCGGGGCCGTACTCGTCGCTCGCGGTGTAGGTGTAACTACCATCGGGTTCGTGGACCCTGCGTAGCTCGCAATCCTGGCCAGCACAGATATCGTACGTGACTAGATCATCCTGGCCGCGGGGGTGGGCATAGGGAGGCACTCGTTCCCACGCGTGCTCGCCGTCGTAGAGGAGCGATTGGCAGTTCGTATGTCGGTGGGACTTGCTCGTCCGCTGGGAATATCCAGCGCCGTCATCACGTTCGAACTCGCCACTAATCGTGTCGTAGTCGAACGTATCGAGTAGGATTGTGCCTGCGCGAATCCAGACAACGGAGAAACCAGCTGCCAAGTAGTCGTGCGTAACCTGCTGGACGTTCTTGTTCTCGTGGCTATGCTGCACCTCAACGGCGAGTCCCTCCCCGAAGTAAGGGTTCCAATCGTCGAACGTCGCGAGGACGTCAGCACGGCGTTCAGTCACAGGTGTCGGCACTTCAGATACGTCGACGTCCACCTCTGTCTCGACGTCGGCACTTTTCCCGAACTGCTGGTGTAGGGCGACTTCGGCACGGGCGACTGCGCGTTCGTGGGTCTCCGACTCGCCGCCGTTCGAGCAGTGTCGCCCGGTGTCGTCTGATACGTGGTAGAAGTGTCGAGACTTCCCCGGCGCGGATCGTGGGTACATTTTCCCACCGCACACTGGGCAGGTGACGGCTTCTCCATTGTCGATAATGGCAGGGACGACCGGGCGACCGTCACGGCGACCGCGGAAAGGCATATCGGCAACAAACATCTCGGTGAGCAAATAATTTCTCCCAGTCAGAAGGTCCGAACAAGGCGGAACTGGTTAAAGCGGGTCCTCGAGGCCGCAGGAGATACAGCGCATACAGCCGTCTTCACGTTCCCAGATGTGGTCGCAGTACTGGGGGTCTGTAGTCGTCATCTCAGAGAAATCCTCGAACGGGTCATTTGAGATGATCTCTTCTCCCTTGTGCTCTTTGAGGCGGGCGCCACATCGACATCTGTAGCGATTCTCGCCACGGGGCTCCCAGACGTGTTGATGATCTTCTTTCTTTTTCTCCTTTTCTCGCTGTTCAAACGCCGCTTGAGCAGTTCTGTCAGCAAGGTCAGAACTCGTCTTGATGGTTGACTTATCGTAGATGTACGCCTCTACAGCAGTGTCTTTCCAGCGCTCAAGCCGACAGTGGTTGCAGAAATCTCGATCGTGGAGGTCACTCCCTCCGTATTTCCAGGTATGGTTACAATCCGGATTCGGGTCAGTGAAGGTAAGGGGTTCAGAGTTCACGAACCGCTCCAAATACTCCTCAGGCGGATCGATTTCCGGAGGATCTGCCCACGAAGCTGCGAAGGCGGTCTCAGCCTGTTGGTCGAATGCGACGACCATCTCCTCAATACGGAATCGGTCGTTGCTAAAATCGTCAGGGCTGGCCCAGTAGACGCTATATCCGGCTGAGAGATAGTCGTGTGTGACCGCGTCGAGGTCTTTCTCTTCGTTTGCGTATTGCACCTCAACGATCAACCCACGCCCTAGATAGTCGTTTGCGTCATCAGAGGGAAACTCAACGATGGCATCAGCACGGCGAGAATCAGCAAGCGTCGGCGTGTTGGAAACTGCAACAGTACCTTCGGGTTCACAGCGAACATATTGGTCAAAGTGTTGTCTCAACGCCGAGACTGCAAGTGATTTCATCTTCCGGTGAGGGTCCGATTCTCCTCCGGAGCAATTGGCAGTTGAGGTTCCAGAGGTTGCAGTAACGTGGTAGAAATGGCGAGCTCGGCCATCGTCAAATGGGCCCCGCGGTCGCATTGTCCCGCCACACCCTGGACAGACGACGTCTGTCCCGTCATCTACCTCTTCTGGAAGAACTCTATTGTCTTCTTCTTCAACAGAGGGTTGGGCGATGAAGGGCATCGATTCCTATCTCATCACTTCATTCGTGATTTAGAAATAACCTTCCTCTCCTCTCTGTCAAGCTTCAATCTCATACGGGTCAAACTTCTGGGCTCAATACGAGCGTGAGTCCCAGCAAAGCCTCAGTATCTGTGACCCATAGCTTACAGTATGCCCCATTGCCCGAATTGCGGAAGCCGGGTCAAAGCAGTTCACCACTACTGCGGATCCTGTGGACAGGCGTTATCCGATCTTGCAGAGTCGGAATCCGATCCACCGATGGCGGTAGATCGAGCAGGGTTCCTGTCGATGCGTTCGCTTTCCTACGTCAATGAGCTGGTGGGTGGAGAGCGAGAACTCGATCATGACTCAGTCTCTTACACGCAGTTATCTCGGGATATACGCGCTGCATTTGCTGATTTCGCTCGATTGGCGATGGTGACCGATCTCGATCTTCTCCACCTATGGGCTGCTGGTTCGAACACGGATGCGCTGAGTATGTCCGTCGAGGACATGAACAGCAATCAGTTCCGGGACTGGCTTGCTGCCATTGGGCTGGGCCGAACTCTCCGGATGTACGATGATGCGCTCCACACCGAATTCGAGGACCAGTTCAACAACAGACTACAGAAACTGATTGAGGTCGCGAATGAGGAACTTGATGACGATGAGATCTCTGAGTAGTTCTATGCCACAAGAGCAGTGAGGTTTCGTATTCTCGAAGGTACCTTTTTGAGGGTTCTTGTCGGAAATTAGAAGACGTGTATGACGGATGCACCGGATACCGAACGGCAGAGAGCTGAACCCGATACGAGAGAGGTCCTCAGCGTTTCACAACTGAACGACCGGATTGCGTCTGTCGTCGAGGAGGCGCCAGCTCTTCACGGTGTCCGCTGTATCGGAGAAGTCACTAACCTCCACCAGAACAGTACTGCGCTCTACTTCACCCTCACCGACGGCAACGCCGAACTTCCCTGCATGATTTGGGCGAACCGCTACCGAAACATGGACGCCGACCTCGAGGACGGAACAGAGGTTATCCTCGAGGGCGATATCGACTACTGGACTGAAGGAGGGAAAATCGACCTCAAACCGTGGGAGATCAGGGTAGTCGGAGAAGGGGAACAGGCGGCCGCAGTCAAGCGACTGGAAGCAGAACTAGCGGAACGTGGCTGGCTCGATGATGAACACAAGAAAGACCCACCGAGATTTCCTGACCGAGTCGGCGTCGTCACTTCCCTCCAAGGAGATGCACGATACGACATTCAGGACTCGGTCCACGGTCGAAACCCCACGATTGACCTCTTAATCAAGGATGCGAGCGTCCAGGGACCGAACGCGCCGACGTCACTCGCAAACGGAATCCACTATCTTGACCGCAACCAGGACGTCGATTCCATCATCGTGGGTCGAGGCGGCGGAAGCGACACCGACCTGATGGCGTTCAACCACGAGGCTGTCGCAGAGGCCATCTTCACGTCTAACACCCCGGTTGTCGCCGCCGTCGGTCACGCAGAAGACCGGACAATAGCAGGACGCGTTGCAGATCGAAACGCGATCACGCCGACCGACGCTGGGGAGTACGTTACTGCTGACGTGGAGCAGTTCCTCTCTGGCGAGGTGGACGGGCTAGAGCAAGAATTGGAAGCCGCCTACGAGTCGTTCAGGCGGGAGTTCGAACACGAAAAAGAACTGGAGCAAGCCGCTGCGGAGGCGGGTGGGCCACCAGGGATGAGCCCGGCCTACTATAAGGCAATCATCGCGGTCCTCGTCGTGCTCCTGCTGGTCGTGGTCGGATTGTGGCTGTTCACGTAACCATGGCTAAAGACACAGAGATTTCGGAGAACGTCGTGCGAATCAACACACTCATAGAGCAGCTGGAAGCCGGTGACCATTCGAAATCCACTGGGGAGGAACTCTTCCAAGAGGGACAGGGTCGGCTTGCGAAGCTCCGCGAGCTCGTCAACGATGGGGATGGCGAGATCATCGAGCTGGACTGACGGACCTGCTCTGAACAACTTAACCAACGTGGGACGGTACTTCACCAACCTTGTTGGTTAAGACGTGTTCGATGCTGTCCTCCAGCCAAATCCTCCCGATTTATTTCTAGCTTAGTAACACTCGCAAAATCCAGAAAATATTTATTTCTCATCAAAATACTCGGTCAATATGTACCACGACTCCGTTGGTGCATACCCATACTCGCACGTATGATAACCCGGTCAGTCACCATCGAAGACATCGATGACCTGTACCTGATGTGGAACGACCACATCAACGCCTCCGCCCTCTATCGCCGCGCTCTCCGGGAGGAAATGGAAGTCCGTGATGTTGACCCCGACGACCTCCGCACCCTCCTCGAACGGGCCCGCGAGCAGGGCTACACGAAAGAAGAAATCGCCGACGAGACCAACCGGTACGCCGATCTGAAGGCACTCGTCGAAGACGCAGAGGAATAACCCGCTATGACACAGGACAGTACAACCTCCGAGACGTCTGAGAATCGTACTGACAATCAGTCCACGGTAGTGAGCAAGGTCCCCAGACAAGCCGTTCTCACCGTCGCACTATTGACCCTGTTCGCTGTCCAACCCGCCGCAGCACAGACCAGCGCGGTCTGTAGTGCGGATAACCTCCCCAGCATGATTGAGGGGTTCTTCCAGCTCACCACTGGACTCGGCATCGTCGGCCTTGCCGTGGTCTGGCAGGCTGACTCCCTCATCGAGATGTTCACCCTCAACCCCGAGCAGAAGAAGGGACTCAAGCGCCACAAGCGCTCTGCGATGAAGTCTGCCGTCGTCCTCGTCGTCCTCGGCCCGTTGTACACGGTTGCCGGGTCGATGATGGGCCTCCCGCTGGCGCAGTGTGTTGACCTCGTC
The DNA here is from genome assembly GCF_900103715.1 of Halogranum gelatinilyticum. Taxonomy (NCBI): domain Archaea; kingdom Methanobacteriati; phylum Methanobacteriota; class Halobacteria; order Halobacteriales; family Haloferacaceae; genus Halogranum; species Halogranum gelatinilyticum. Next base: position 74,133 of record NZ_FNHL01000005.1, read on the forward strand.
CCCTGGTAAGCCACTCCACCACCCCGTCGCGAGCCCCCATGGAACAACGAGAGCTCTCCGTGCTCATGGCCGTCCTGTTCGTGACGAGTCTAGTCACGGGTATCGTCACGGCAAGCCCACCACGGCCAGGTACGGAAGGAAATGGGCTTTCTGAGAACGAATCTGCGACCCTCTGGTCTCGCGATGCGGATAACTACATCAGTCAAGAGGAGTACCGCCAGCGCTACGGTGACGAGCGGACCGCCATCCACCAGCTCGCGAATGGCACGGATATAACGTTCAAACGGCCGCCCGCGACTGCCGCAACCTGGACCCGAAACGATTTCGAGGATCTCGACGCCGGTGACTCGGATACGTCCGTTCATCCGCCCCACGCCTCACTTGAGGATGGCGTGTTCATCGCGGATGCCCATGCAACCGTATTCGCGGTTCAGCCGTCGACGCGGGGCCACCTCGAGTCAGGCGAAACCCCGCTCTACATCGCACCGAATGGGACGATGCGCGGGTTCGTCGATTACCGCGTCCGTGTTCCAAACGGGAGTTCCTCGGGAAACAGGACTGTCGAGTGGTCGCTTACGAACCACGAGATCGAGGAAGTTCGGCTGCAGAAAGACGGGGAAACCATCGCGAGGACCGATGGGTCGCACACGCCAGCCATCGACTACCAGATCGACGACGACTGGAGTGCAACCCTCACACTTGAAGCAGAGATCCACGTCCGGCTGAAGAAGACGATACGGACGAACGTGGGGAACAGCACCGACGTCGACGTCGTCTACCGTGAGGAGACACGAAACGTCTCGGACTCGATCGACGTCGAGATCTACGACCTCTCTGCGTACCCCTACTACGCCGAGTACCCCAACGGCGATGCTGGCGTTGCCATCTTCCAGTCTCGGCCGTGGCAAGGCTACACGCTCACCGACGAGGGGAACGCGAGCGTACGCGGTGTCTGGCGATTCTACACCGCCCGAAACACCAACTGGGACACGCTCGTCAGGTCGAATCGAACCGACAGCGCCGAAGTCGAGTCCGATGCACTCCCCGTGTACGTCCACGCGTATCCCTCCCGAATCGGCCCGCGTGCGGAACCCGTTCGCGACGGCCCGGAAATCATCGACACCTGGGGCACGGAACGTCCCTCTCCGCTGGGGACCATCGGCGAGAATGTCAACATCGAGGTCGTCAACCAGTCCTACGAGACGACGTACGGTGTCGCCGTCCGTGCCGAGAACGTCGACAGAGAGGCACTCCACGTCGCGGGCATCGTCCGCGGTGTGAACGCATCTATCGTCGAGCCCGACGCCGGTTCCGAGCGGCAGCTTCGCCGCAGTAACCTCACGGTGGAGGTTCTTCAACAAAACCAGTCACAAGCGACACTCCGGATCGAACTGCGTGACAACCAGACTGGCGCACCGATCGTCCTCAACGACAGCGCCCGCCGGTATCCCATCGGGGGTAGCCCACGTGATGGCTACATCACCATCGCCAACCGGGAGGTCGAGACCAACGTCTCTGGCGTAGCCATCGTGACGATTACTGAACCCGGCATCTACACCGCCCGATATCATCCGGGATCGTGGCTCGGACACAACCCAGCCTACGTGAGTGATACGGCGACCGCCAGGTGGCATCCACTCGGAACCATCGACGGCTGGTTCGCATTCATCTTTGAGGTCGGCTGGCAGTTCATCCCCTTCTTCGTGATGTTCTACGCAGGGAGCCGTCTGCTCCGAATGCTCGGCCCAGAAGATATCTTCCAACGAGATCCATGACCAGAAACCATCCACACATCAGTCGAAGAAACGCCCTCCGAACAGTTGCAGGCGCGGCGCTTGCAAGCGTGGCTGGCTGTCTGAACGACGGTGGAAGCTCCGGAACTCCCAGTGACGGGACAGCCACTACAAACAGCCAGGGGCCGCTCACGCGAGTCGCCGTCGAGGGCACAACGCTCGTCGTCGAGCTCTCGGCAGAAGCCGACGTCGACCAAGTCAACCTCATCCAGCCGAACGGAGAGCTATTCGGAAAGCGTGACGTGGCTGCAGGGGCCCAGCAGGTCTCATTCGAGATCGGAACCGCATACGAGCCCGGAGAGTACCGCCTAGTTGCACTGAAAGGGGAGGAGACAGTCGCTGAAAGCACGACAGATATCGAACCGGAAATCCTGATTCAGGACGTTGGACTCTACCGAAACAATCCCGGCAAACCGTGGGATGAAATCTACGGAGACACAGAGACAGACCGGTTGAAGAATGGCGAAGCGTTCGTTACCGTATCAAACGCTGGCACAGGCCCAGATGCGATTGTTGAGCTCGTGTTCTCTGGAGATGTTCCGAACCCCATCGAAGATCCTCGGGGAAGCGGGATGTACGAAACAGAGCAAGTGGTTGTTGCCCCTGGAGAGACAGTAGATCTCTTCAGCAATTCGTTCCCCTTTGGCTCAGAGTCTGAGAAAGGAATGGGGTGTTCGCCTGGCGGAAATAGCGGACAATTCACCGTTCTCGTTGAGACAAGGGCCAACGGGAACGAGATTACGAAAGCGTTCGATGTGGAGTACTCTGGATCTGAGGAGATGAGTGATTGTGAGGTCGCAATCACGGAGGCCTGACGATGGTTGACTTGATCGACGTCGTACTGGAAGGGTTCAAAGACGTCGTTGAGTGGGTTATCGGTCTCTTCATGGATGGACTCCGGTCAGGGTATCAGACCCTGACTGAGGCGATGTTTGGTACACCAACGCCACAGACTGATGGAACGTTCATCTTCGGTGACCCAAGCAATGCACCGTGGCCAGCGATTCAGGATGGACTCGTTGGTGGCGAGATCATGCTCATTGCTCTACTCCTGCTCGTAATGAGCGTACAGGGCCGCCATACCATTCGAATATTCAACGTGGGCAGTGCCTACGAAGCCCGAAAGACCAAGAAAACTGCATGGGTCGGTGCTTTCCTTATCATCACATGGTACTGGATCGGCGCTCTCACCCTGTACCTTGTAGATGGGTTCACCATTGCCCTAATGCCCGATCTCTCCTCGGTATCTGCAGCGATGCTACGGTTCTTAGGCGTCTCTATTACCAATCCAGGTCTGGGGCTATTATTCGCCCTCTCTGGTGGTATCTCGATGTGGGCTTTGGAAGCCCTCTTCTACATTCGCAAGATCCTGCTCTACGTCTACCTGTACGGAATGCCGATTGCGTTTGCGCTAGCCTATGGAAATATACCCGTCATTTCTGATATCGCGATGGGTTTCGCCAAGCGATTTGTTCCTTTGGCTGTCCTGCCACTTCCAGCAGCAATGGTACTCAAAGGATACGACCTCATCTATGCTGGTGGCTCGCTAACGCCGGGTACCGCGTTTCTAAAGTACCTTGTTGCTGCGTCTCTCCCGCTCGTCGCACTCTATGTGACCTGGAAGACGTTCAAGTACGCGACTCCGCTGACTGCAAAGGTCGTCGGAGGCGCGACGAAGGGGGCGGCACTCATCGGTGGAGTCGCAGCGGGTGCGTACGTCGGTGGCGCTGGCGTCGCGACGACCGCGGCCCGTTGGGGACCAAAGGCAGCTGCTGGTCACGCTGTCGCGCAGAAAGCCGCAGCTCGAGGAGAGAGTAGTGACGACGAGAACAGTACGCCGTCGTACCGGCGGACCGAGAACGACCCTGGAATCTACTAAGCACCCATGTCGATGGATCAAGACGCAGCCGCACGGCGCATCATGGACCAGTTCGGTGAAGAGAGTCGAATCCCCTACCTCAACATCGAGGAGGGGGACGTCGGCGTGCTCATTGCCTTCCCGATTATTGGGCTGTTCGTCGCTGGTCTCACCGGAATCGAATCGCTCGCCCTCCCGTTCGTCGCGGGAGGATTCGGGTTTGGCGTTGCCGTTATCTACGTCTCTCCCGACCACCTGAACGCGTGGACGTGGACGAAGGACGTCTATCGCTACGCCAAGCGTCCGCGAGTCACGTTCAGTGCTCCAGAAGAACCCGATAGTACCACGAACGAGACAGAGCGAAACGAGGGCGGGCTTGCGAACTACACGCCATTCAAACCAGATGAGCGAACGCAGGACCTCACAAACGTCAAGCGGGCGTGGCCCGGTGCTGGAGCGATCCAGCGGGCAGACGGAACGATGGAAGCGTTCATCGAGATCGACCCGGGGAACATGGACTTCGCCATGTCCGACGACTGGGCACAGCTCCAGGAGGCGGGTGAAGAGTTCGGCAACAAGGAACTCGATTCGAAGCTCAAACTCCACGCGACAACCCGGTCATTTCCGGTGGAACAAATCACCCAAACAATTGAGGAACGGCTCAACGACGAGGACGTCAAGCAGAACCCGATCTTCCGGGAACTCCTCGAAGAGTATCGTGAGACGCGTCCCAAAGAGATGCGTGACCGAGGTATCCAACAGGTCCGCTACTACATCGGCGTCGAGGTCACGCCGCTCGAAGTCTACGACAGATACCGAGACGAAGGTACACCTGCCGAGAAACTGACGCAGTTCCCCGTCATCGGGTTCCTGTTCAACCCGTTCGTGACCCGCCGTGAGGACCTCACGGATGTCGAGCGGCGGGCGCAGATGTTCGAGAAGCTGGACAGCCGCGTCAACGACGTTCGCGCCGAGTTTATCCAGCAGGCCTCTGGCTGGTCTGCTCGTCGGCTCAGTACGGTCGAGCTGTTCGTCCTGAACATGGACTTCTGGAACGGGAGAGAGCACGACTACGACGAAGCAGAGCGTGTTGTTCGCGAGCAACCGATTATCGGCCACTCGCGCCGGGAGGATGAGACCAATGCGTAACGTCGTCCTGCAGGCGGGGAGTGGGCCCTTCACCCAGCTCACAGAGTGGCTGCTGAATCCAACGTCGCCCGAAGGTGCGGCGATTTACCTCCTGTTGGTTGTGGTCCTCGGAGTCGTCGGGAAACTCCTCTGGGACCGCCACACCGCCGACGAGGAACCCGAAGTCGACTTCTCGGACGTCCTCGACGAGGAGACGCTCGAAGAGGGGCACGCAGAAGGCCAGCTCCTCGACGACATCTCCGAGTCCCACAAGACGGTGACCGCGCCGGCAGCCATCGAGTGGGAGACACGAGCCGCTCGGGTTGGCGAGCAGTGGACGACGACGCTGTACATCGCTGACTACGCCGACTACCCGAACGACGGGTATCTGAGCGATCTCTTCGAGTTGACCGACGTCGAGTTCGACCTCACAGCGCACATCACCCCGAAGAACCAACAGCGTGCGCGGAACGAACTGCAGGACATCGCTGACGACCTCCAGGTTGACGCGGATCTGGAACAGAGTGTCCGTAGTGCGTACCTCCAAGAGCGAGCGAACGAAGCCGCTGCGACGTACAAGGCCGTCGAGAGTGGTGCGAACGTCTTCGACCAGGGGATGTTCGTCACGGTTCGCGCCGACGACAAGGACGACCTCAGGGACTCAGTCCAGAAGGTCAAGAGTGCGCTCCGCGACGACCCGGCAAACCTCACGCCGAAGACTGCAATCTGTCGGCAGGACCTCGCACTACAGTCGGCTGCACCCATCGGAGACAACGAATTCGGGCGCGAGTCAATCGCCCTTGGTGGGGCTGTCGGCGCACTCCTTTCGTCGCCCCATAACGCGACCATCCTCGAAGAGGGCGGGGTCGAGTTCGGGATCCACAAGGACAACCAGAGTCCGGTCGTCATCGACCCGTTCGCCCGTGACAACGGGTATGCGATGTTCACCGTTGGCGATACCGGGTCTGGGAAGTCGTTCGGCTCGAAACAGAACTTCATCCGCTCTATCGAGCAGAGCAAGGACCGCATCGGCATCATCCTCGAACCGCTCAACAACTGGGCAGGCGTCTCCGAAGCCCTCGGAGCGAAACGCATCACGGTCGGTGGGACGCTCGGGCTGAATCCCCTGGAGATTCGCCAGACGCCCGACCACGTCCAGCGAGCGATGGGCGAGGACGCGAGCCCGTTCAACGAGAAGCTCGACGACGCCATGAGCTTCCTGACGAACTTCTTCGCACTGCGCGGTATCTCGCTCGGTGACCGCCGGACGACGCTCGAACTCGGCCTCAAACGCGCCTACAAGCGCAACGACATCACCGACGATATCTCGACGCACAGCAACCCCAGTCCGACCATCCGAGACATGATGGACGTCTTCGAGGACATGGTCGACGATCCAGAGTCGTTCGTGGTTCGGTCCGACGAGGAGGCCAGGAAGATCCGCGAAGACGCGACGTGGCTTCTCGACCAGCTTCGCCCCTTCGAGGATGAGGGTCGCCACGCCAATCTCGGGAAGTCCTCCGAGTTCGACATCCGTGACGAGAAGGTCATCTACCTCGACCTTGCACAGCAGGAGGGCAGCGTCGACAGCAGCACGGCGCTGACGATGCAGTTGCTCATCTCGCTCGTGTACGAGCGGGCGAAGGAGACTGACAAGGAGGTCGTGTTCGTCATCGACGAGGCGCGGTACATCATGCAGGACGCCGCGAGTCTGGCGTTCCTCGAGACGGTGTTCCGCCATCACCGCCATCACGACCTCTCAATTCGTCTCGTCACGCAGACTGTCGACGAGTTCTTCGAGCACGCCGAATCCGAAGCCATCCTCGATCAGTGTGCAGTCAAGCAGTTCCATCGTCTGGACGGGATGGACGACCAGTGGGCCGACGAGTTCGGGCTGAATTACGCCCAGATGCGCTACGTGCAGGACGCGGTCCCCGGGAACGAGGATGCTGGCTTCTCCGAGGCGCTCGTCGGCGTCGACGGCGAATGGCGCGGCATCAAGGTCGAGGCGATGCCCAAGGAGAAGCAAGTCATCGACTTCGACCCAACCACACAGGTACGGTCTTCACTCCCCGGCGCTGGCGAGGAAGCAGTCGACACGGATGTACAGCAGTTCCGTGAGGAGCTGGAACAGCAGGCCACGAACGGACAGTCGAAAGAAGCCGAACCCGCCTCTGCGAAACCAGATGGCGGGGCGATGGAGGGGGAGGACGATGCGTGAATATCTCCGAGTCACGCCAACGTCTGAAGAGCTTGAGCCCGAGGGAATCCCTCGAGTCCTCGAAAGCCTGCACAAACTGACGACGGCAGAGTCGACGGGACTCGCGCAGAAGCTGAACCCACTCCACAGTAAGACACCGCCACGGTTCGAGTTTCTCGCATTAAGTGAGGGAGCGGACGACCCTGTCGAGTTCTTCTACGGCGTCGACGAGCATCTCGATACACTGGAAAAACGGCTCCGTTCGATCTACCCCGAGACGTTCGACATCGAGCGTGTCGACGTCGACGTGGCCGCTCGGCTCATCCAACCAGTCGAATTCACACGAGCTGAGTTCATCGAACACTACGAAACAGGGCATCTGCAGTACGAATTCAGCCCCGACGAGCAGTACGAACTTGACAGTGAGGACCGTGACCAAGACCAAGCGGCGGCGACTGAAGCCTCCCCATTTGCAGATGGAGGTGCCACAATCGATGCTTCCCCTGGTCACTTCGTCGAGGTCGGTGAGACCGCCCTCAAGCTCGCACCACCGAGCGCAATCCCGGACGAGAAGCCACTGACGACGCTCGAAAAACCAACCGAGACGGATGAGGGAACGATTCTCGCTCGGCCCACCATCGACGCCGTCTCGCCAGTTGGCGTGCGCTGGTCCGGTTCAGCCACCCGGAAGAAAGACTGGATGACGTCGTTGACGCCCTTCGCCGCTGGCGATGGCGACGACGGGTTAGTGGCTGTCGACCAGCCCGGTGCGACACTGGCGTCACTAGTGGACCACCTGATGGAGGCAGCCTCACCCGTGGCGTTTCAGGTCGTGTTCCAGCGACGGGCGAGCTGGCAGTCCGACGCAGAGGTCAGAAAAGAGGATCTCGTCGACGGCCGGGACACTTTCTTCCAGGAGGTCGTGGGCTCTTTCCTCGAGGTCGAAGACCAGCGGAGCGAGCACGACGAGAAACAGCTCAGCGAGTCAGTCGCCAAGCGCATCGAGTACATCGACGCGAAGAACCCTAAGCGGTCGTACACTGCCAACATCAGGGCAATCGGTGTTCCGACCGGCGACGAATCGCACGACGAACTCGCGGCCCAGATGAACTCACTTCGTCCCGTGTTCGACCCGGTTGACGGCCCCTATTACGAAGTCGAGGGAGAACGACTCCGTGCTGGTGGCTTCCGAGAAAAGACGAAGGACAAGAACGCCCGGACTGCCCTCCGGAGGCTACTTGATCGAGAGATTACGACCGGGAGAGGCAAGACCCGGCCTGATTTCGTCCTCAGTGGAACGGAACTCGCGAATTTCGTCTTGGTTCCTTCCTCCAAGCAACTCACAGTAGAAGGGACACGCGGAACTCGCGCTGAACAGCAAAGCCGGAACCCGCTTCCATGGCCCAATCCGGACCTGGTTCAACAGTTTCAGGAGGGGATGGCGATTGGGTATGCGCTCGATGAGAACGGAGCTCCCCAACCGGACCCGATTCGGATTCCGCCCAAGCTCTTGACGACGCACTACGGCCGGTTCGCCTCGACCGGCGGCGGGAAATCGAAGGCAATCATCAACGATGCGCTGTCCCTTCGTGAGACGACCGGTGGCCCCGTCGTGGTCGTCGATCCGAAAGGCGACGGCATGTGTGCCAACTACCTTCGCTGTCACTACGAACGCTTCAGCGGGTTGGACGATGTCTACCAGTTCCGCGTCCCGGAGACTGTCCCCGCGTTCTCCTTCTTCGACATCCGGCCCGCGCTCGAAGCCGGGCGAAACCGTGAGGACGCGATTCAGGACAAGGTCGACCACTTCCACGACATCCTGCGGATGATTATGGGCCGTGAGCAGTACGGGCAAGCGTTCGTCGCGAACGAGATCCTCAGCTACCTTATCAAGGCCCTCTTCGACGAGGAGTACGGGAGCGACGTTTTCGGCCTGGACGACCTCTTCGCGGCAGCCCTCCGGATGCAGCGAGAGCGGACTGTTCCGCCGGTTTCGGCGGCCAACAGGAACGTCGAGGAGTCGCTCACACGGCACTTCGCGAAGGACGACCACCGGTTTCAAGTGTCGATGGACGCCGTCGGGAACCGCCTCGATAAGCTCAGAGAGGACGCACACCTGCGACGGATCTTCAGCCACGTTCCGGAGCAGGACGAGACCGGAGAGTACGTTGACAACCGATTCGACTTCCGCGACTTCCTCGACGAAGACGCCACGATTCTGTTCGACTTGGGAGACCTCCGTCCGGAGGCACAGCGAGCGATCACACTCCTCCTGTTGAGTAACCTCTGGGACGCAGTGCAGGTGCGTCGACGTGACGGGAACACGGACTACGAGAATCTCACCAACCTCATCATCGAGGAGGCGGCCCCCGTCGCATCAACGAAACTCGTTTCCGAGCAGTTGCTTCCACAGGGACGGTCCTTCGGCCTGAGCATGGGACTGGTGATGCAGTTCCCCGGCCAGGTCCGAAATCGGAGCGAACGCGCCTACGACGAGGTCCTCAACAACATCAAGACGAAGCTCATCGGGAACATCTCCATCGAGCGCGACCTCGCAGAGTCGCTGGCCCACGAAGACTTGAGCCCGACCGACCTCAGAAATCGGATCAACACGCTCCCCAGCGGGGAGTGGATCGCCCAACTCCCGAGTCCGTCATTCGGGGAGACAGGTCCGGCCCCGTTCTCGGTGAAGCCGCTCCCGATAGCAGCCGGCCATCCAGAGAGCGACGAGCCGCTCTCTGTCGAACAGGAGGACCACTTCGAGACCGTGGCCCTCCCACGGCTTTCGGAGCGAACACAGGCCCAGTATGGGCTTGCTGAGGCCACCGAATCGGAGACAGCCGAAGACGAGGGCTGGGGAAGTAGACCGAACGACGAAGGTTCGACATCCGCAGACTCGACTTGCCCTACGGACTCGGCGCAGTCGTCGTTCATCGGACAGGCAACCAGTGGTTCGGCAGCCGATGAAGAGAAGAAAGAGAAAAGCGCGGACACCACCACCTCGCTGTTTGGCGATTCCGGGGCAACTGAGCCGGAAGAACCAGTCAGTGAAGAAGTGGAGCCAGATGTCGAAGAGAATGAGTCGTCACCAGTACAGGCAGGTGGTGTAACCGTTACAGATGACGAACTCCAGCGGCGCGGGCTCACGCACGACGACATCCGATTCCTAACCCGCATTCTCGACGTGATGAATGGTGACGCACCAAATCACAGACTCTTGGATTCAATGAGTTCGTTCAAGAGCGACTTTGAGGATCTGGATGTGCACCGGCTCGTCGAGCAAGACCTACTGGAGGAAGGACGAGCGTGTGGTCGGAAGTACTACACTGTCCTCCCGGCAGGGCGTGAACTCCTCGGTCAGAAGCTCAAGGTCGGTCCTGGTCAGGGAGATGTCGGTGAGAAGACGCCGCACAAGGTCGGTGTGAAGCTGCTCGAACTGTGGTTAGACTCCCGCGACGACGTCGCACAGGTCGAGCCGTACTACGAGTACGATGAAGAGACGGTGTTCGACGTTGTCGGTCTCGATGCTGACGGGGAACTCGTGTGGGTCGGTGAAGCCGAACTCGCGAGTAACAACAAACACGCGCCGGTCGACGACTACGACAAGCAGAGCACGGTGGACGCGAACGCTGTCTGGGCGTTCAACAGACGCGAGACGGCCGTCGAGGTGTTGGACCGTCTCGCAGAGGCCGACCGGATAGAAAGCAGCGTGAGCGGGCGTGCAGCCCGCTCGTTCTCGGACATTCGAGAGGCCGTTGAATCGTTCGATGCAGCTGGGCTGACGACGATTCGGAGCTTCAACAAACTCGACCAGGAGTTCAACACATGACGTGGCGCCACGCAACCCGCGAGGAGATCTACAGGTACTACACAGAGGAGTTCCCCTCGTACGTCGACGAACTCCCGTCGTTCATCACCGCGAAGGGGCCGAAACAGTACGCACTCGCGTTTCAGGAGCCACACCCGGTACGGAAAGACGGAGTCCCAGACAAGGACTTCATCCGTCGAGACACGTGGCAGACGAACGTCTCAGGTGACCGAACCACGGCAGCGTTCCACGACTTCGGCGACGTCCTCGAGTTCATCCACCATCCAGCACGGAACGACCCACTCGGGCGGAACGACTTCGCACTCGCCGATCCTGATCTGCTCGACAAACCAGACCCGCGTCCTGATGCGGTCTACTACGCCCTCGATCACTGGGAACGACCGTGGGTGCTCCTCATCGATATCGACGCGAAAACGATAGCCCGAGAGCGAGCAGCACAAACTGTCTCAGATGAGGATGCTACGGAAGACAGCGAGGAATTACTCGATGCCGCGGGTATTCTCGACGCAGAGCCAGCAGGCTACCCGTATTCCTTCGAGGATATCGAACGGGCCATCGAGTACGGTTTCGAGGTGCGGGACATCTTCGAGGACGACTTCAACGCCGAAGAGACGATGGTAGTGTACACCGGTCAGGGCGTTCACGTCTACCTCCTTGACAGCGATCCCGCCCATCGGTACGACGCCAAGAGTCGAGAAGTGCTGAACGACCTTCTGCAAGACACCTACGAGATTCCCATCGACCCAGTGGTCACCGCCGACCGGCGTCGGGTCGCCCGGCTCCCCTACTCGTTGCACGCTGACGTCTGTAGTATCGTCACGCCCATCGAGAGCCCGAACTTCGACGTTCGGTCTGCGACACCGGAGGTGGTTAAGGAATGACTCAGTCGACGCCTGTCGAGGACGAGCGTACCGCCTATCGCGTTGCGACGCTCCCGCTCGAATATGGGACGACCCGCATCAACCAGCTGTTCACGCGCGGCTACAATCGCTACATCGTCGACGGCGAAGAGCAACCAGAAGATTTGTTGAACGATCTCGAGCGATTCGGGACGGCGGCGTTCAAAGAAGACGTCAGAGCCAACGCCACAGAGGAACCCTTCGTCGACGAGCCCGGAACGCTCGCCGTTCTCGCGACGTTGAGTGCTATCTGCGTCAAGGCACACCCGAAGTTCGAACACGCCCCACCGCGAACGGTGCAGGTCCTCTACGATATTCGCGAACTCTACGTCAACAATCTCGCCTCTCTCCTTCGAGAATTCGGTGATGGGAGTCTCCAACAGGATATCGCAGAGGTTCTGTACGCGAAAGACCCCGGAGAGGACGGACCACACCCCGGTCGCGTTTGTACAGGGATCAAAGAGATGCCCGAGTTCGGTGACGGATTGTATCTCGAAATCCCGATGGCCGCAGCATCGAGGAAGTGCCTTGTTCACGCCGATACTGAGACCGGAGAAGCCGAGGAACTGCTCACTCGCGTCGAGAACAACTGCCTCTATGTGCCCGTCGGTGATTTCGACACGAAGTATCGCGAGTACGCCAGACGTGCGTTCAAGAAGCTCCTGCGGGTCCAGGAGGAGAACCTCTCTGAAGACCAGCTGACGTGGCTAACGACGAATGAGTCGGCCATCACAGAGCGTATCGACCGCTTCATCGAGACGGGACACCACGAACGGATCTGGCGAGATTGGAATCCCGGTGAACGGACCTTCCGTGTACTCCGGGATGCGATTCGAGACGCTCCAGACGAGGTCGTCTCACTGGGAGAGTTCCACTCGGCGAAAGAACTGTTTGAAGCAGTAGAGGCGTACGATCCGGAAGCGAGCTGGAAGCGAGATGTGTGTAATCGCATCTCGAGTCCTCGGAGTCTCGGGAACCTTCTCGCATCCCAGCGGGACCACCGGAGTCTGACCATTCGAGAGCACAGAAATACGAACCACTATCGGATTCAGGAGTCTTCGCGTGGCGTCCAGCCCCTCGACGTCGAGGCAATCGAAGACCTGTTCGAGCTTCCCTGTATGGCGAATATGGCCGAGCGCCTCCACGAGAAGAAGCCTGTCCGAAAGGACCTGTACAACTTCGCCCGGATGGTGATGTGGCTGCCCCAGTACCAGGATAGTGACCTCGAGACGATTGTCGCAGACCTCAAGGACGTCTTCTCGCGGTGGCCCTGGTACGACGAACAGGTCACCGATTACCAGATTCGCTACGAGTTCTCGAACACCATTGGAGGCGACACCCCGCTTCCGATGAACTGCGACAATGACGATATGCAGCGGTACTGCATCGGCCAGGAGCAGTGCCCCTACTCGATCTGGGGGAGCCTTCCCTTCCCGGATGAGATGTATGACCAACTGGATGAAGACGGCCCTACGGGAGAGGAATTCTAGCTTTGAGCATCGGTACTCGCGTCCAAGGCGAGGTATCTCTGGCGTTCAATTTGGCAATTAGTTGAAAAAGAGTTCTCGTCCACCTCCCGCGCCTCTATTTTGACGAAAAGGGGGGTAGTGACCCCTCACTTCTCGAATGCCTCCACATAGGCACCCTCGCCGAGCAGCAGCTGAATCTCGTCGAAGCGTTCATACGGGTGATCGAAACCGTTTAGCTTGTACCGGGTACCCTTTTCCAGCTTGATATCTGGATCGTACACCACGAACGGCCGGACATCGTCACTCGATAGCGATCCGTCACGAAGCAGTCCCTTCTGGTACGGCTTGTGGCTAGCCAGGTCCTGAATGTGGGTCACCGTTGCGATGACGAACACGTTGTCACCGGAGCCGTCCATCTCGTTGAGCCGTGTCCGACCCTGTCGAACTGCCATCAGAACCACCCCCCACTGACAGTTATCTTTCCGTCGACCGGGTCATCACAGCGGGGGCAGGCATCGTGCTCAAACAGATCCACCAGACACCCACACTCACACCGTCGCATACTCGTCGTGTCCATCCGGTCGTGATCCGCATACAGCACGGTCACCACGTGCCACGCCTTCACCACCAGCAGCATGTCGTACTCAGCGTGGTAGAATGCCGTATCGCCGTCAACCAGCGAATCAACTTCAAAGGTATCGTGGATCGCGGCCGCCAGTGGTTCAGGCTCGTCAACGCGGACTCGCTTTTCCCACTGCTCAGCAGCGTGGTTCGTAATCGTCGGTAGGCAGTGCTCGAAGGTCAGGTTTTTCGTACTCATGATAATCTAGCTCTGATGCATCGTTCGTCGCCTGGACAGCGTTGCCACTCACCAGTAGACGAACAGCGCATCAATCTCGAGGGGGAAGTCGGTCCTCAAACCCCAACTCAACACGCGCTACTAATTGCTCTCCTGGAGCACTGTTGACGCGTTGTAGGGGTTCTCAGTGGGACCGTAGGTCCCTGAATCGAGTAAGAGTCTGCATCTCCGCTATGGCTGGAAGCCCAAAGGGGTTGAACGCGGGCGCGAATTCGCGCACGATACCATACGCTAAGCGAAGGAGCATCGCTTCGAATTGCAATGGTACTAATTCTCGTCGCCTAATGGCGACAATGCTCTCAAAGCAGTCGAATACGCTCCGAACCAAATGGTTCGATGCAGTTGTAGGGTCTGCTCCGGCCACTGGCCGTCACCGACCGTCTCCCTCACGTGATGGTATTGTTGCTGAAGGACATATAAAAGATAATCAATTTGTAAGTTATGTGTGAGTTACTGAATGATTTTGAAGGGTAGAAGGGGGGTAATCTCGATGACTTGCAGGTATATTAAAGAGAGGTGACACGGAACGCTGTAGCAGATGCGTCGGGTGGTTCGGGTTCCGAAACTGGACGACGAGGAAGCGGCTTATCGAGATAGATCCATAACGCACAGCCAGCAGACCTCGAAGGCAAACGATGAGCACCCGCCACTCGATTACCGAGCATCAGACGCGCCAGATGACGCTGCTGCAGATCTTCCGCCGGCATGGGACGTGGAACTCAGTCCGTGGTCAGTTGGCTACGAGCCGATTGGTGCAACGTCGATTGGGGTCGAAGCAGAGCGAAGGAAGGCCAGCCGGTTCGCTCGATTCAAAGTTCCTGAGACACGACTCGCACTGCATCAAGAAGGACGACACCCATCAGATGGAAACCAAGCATCCCGGTTAGCGACAATCGACAAGAAGCGGATTACGCAGGCCTACTGTAATCAGCTGGACGTTCCACGACACCTGCAAGCGGATGCAGTTCGCGGGATGTTACTATTAGATCTCACAGTATTCGGCAACCAGAAACGAATCGAGGGTATCGCGCTGCTGGTGATTGAGCTGATAGTCGATTACGAGCGCCGATATCGACGACGAGACGCAGAGGCTAGTCGGATGGCCGAAAATCCCAGATTCAAATATCTCATTCGATCGGCTGGCCTCGTTCCTGGGAAGATAAAGCTCGGTCGAAAAGTGAAATCTGAACTCATAGAGAAAGACTTCTTTGAATCCGATGCACCGGGGCTATCCCCACGGACAGCTGTAGGGCATGACAACCGATAGTACGACGAAAACCAGAGTTCACTGGTACTGAGATTTTCAAGTCAGCACCATTTCTCATAATGCGCTCGTTTGGGATTTCAGCAACGACTCAGACCATAGTCCCACAGAAACCCACCATATTATCTATATTTCTCTGAGAGAAGTGCGCAACCCTGTCTAAAATCCCGTCATGCACTTTTCAGAGCTTGTATCGCCTGATTTCGAGAGCGACGGGGAGATCATCTGCAGAGGCATCAAACGAGCCATCAATTTCCTTGGTTAGATGCTGCCCAAGCCTGCTCACACTAGAGCACCAATACCCCCGAAATCGAGTCTTTCACCCCACCGTCAAGCACAATTCTTCCCAACCACCGCATTTTCTGGTTCGTCGAGGACCCTATTACCGCCTGAGAACTGCCCGACACCTCTTTAAGCCAATCTGGGCTGGTCATAATCCACTCTGTACCTTCCAAATCATCCAAAGGAAGGCTAGGGTACACCGGTGCAAACGCCGCTGGCTCTCTCCGGCCGAAGGGCCATCAAACGACGACCGTCTCTAGCCAATATGTCAGAATTAACTCACTAGATGGGAGTGCGATCCGCGGTGGGGTTTGTCGCCCCCGAGAGGGGCGAGGGGGCCGTCGTAGGTACCCACTCAACAATCATGTCTTCCGAACACGAGCAACAGCAATCACGACTCTCTAGCGAGCAGGCTGAGCAACCGAGCGAAGAACCGTGGACAGATCTCGAACTGACGCTCCCGCACGGCAAAAGTCCGACTGGCATCGTCTCATTTGTCGAGTGCGCACTCGTCGAACTCACCCACGAAGACGTCGGAGCCGAGTTCGTCTCGACGAGCGTAGCAGGCGTGAAGCGGACACAGTTCATCGCCGTCGACGACATCGGTCAGCGGTTCAAGAAGCGGTATTTCGACGAGCGTCTCGGCTGGCACGAAACGACAGTCAGCCGTGAAGCGGTTCGTGAGGAGTTAGTCAATCGACTCACACAGCGGTCGTCACTGGGCAGTGGTGTGGGTCAGCATGGCGTCGTCGACGATCAAGACAAATTCAAGGTGATGCCCGTTCGGGAGCTGTGAATTCGGGAGTGACGTCTTAACCAACAATAGTACAAGATAATAACGCTTGTTGGTTAAGTTTGTGGTCCGCTGGTGGATTCCGCCCCGCACAAAGTCAAGAAACTATTCCTCGAAGTAAGAACTATATCCCGTGCCGCGCAAGAACGAGTATGTCCAACAGCGAGTCTCCAGGCGGCCCGCCCTCTTTCGAGGATGCGTTTCGTGGCGACGACGTTGAGCAACGCATCTACGGGACCATTCTCCAGACTCGCGAGCCGACGACAGCAAGCGCCATCGCCGACGTTGCCGACTGTGACCCGAAAACTGCTCGGAAATATCTGGGCTGGTTCAGTGAACTCGGTATCGTCACGCGCCACAACGGCCATCCGGCCACCTACGAGCGCAACGACGCCTACTTCGAGTGGCGGCGAATCAACCAGCTAGCGGCCGACCACTCCGTCGAAGACCTCCAGCAGCGCGTTCGGGAACTGAGCTCACGGATCGAGGAGTACGAGGACACGTACGGTGCCCCGACGCCAGCGGCCGTCGACGCAGTCGACACCGCAGAATCGAGCGACGACCGGACGATCGATGACGTCTACGGTGACCTCGGCGACTGGGCAACCGCTCGGGACGAGCGAACACGCTACGAACGTGCCCGTCAGCAACGCGCGAGCACTGAGACCGAACAGGTATCCGGGTAACCACATCGATGGTGCCGCCAACAGGGGACGGCGGAAGCCCTGAACCTATCGATCGCCCGACACTCGAGTTCCTGCAAACACGTCTTCGAGCAACGGGTCAGGTCGCAACAGCACTCATCACCGACGCGGGCGGCCATCTCGAACTTCGTGTGACACTCACACCATCGTACTATCCAGACTCCGTCGAGGAGGCGACTCTGGCTGTTCGCTGGTACACGAACGACGACTTCAAAATTCACTACCGGGAGGTTCAGTCAGACCGCTCCTGGGAATGTCGGTGGGATCGCCACCCAAACCCCCACAATACCCGAGACCATTTCCACCCTCCACCCGCTGCCCCCACCCCCGGCGACGACGCTTCGTGGCCGACCGACCATCGAGACGTGCTTCGGCTCGTCCTCGGCGAAATTGAAGACCGGATAGCGGCCCTGTGGAGTGAGTAAGGGATGTCCCAAAGGTGAACCTGTATCGCGAACCGTTTTAGCACTCCGCCGCAGGTTAACCAACACAGAATCATAGCCCCCTTGCAGCGTTGGTTAACACGTAGCAGAGAGCAGTTTGTCCGCGCCTGAGAGGCCGAGGCGCGTAGATTCGCGCCGACGTGATTCCCATGCCCGGTACAGACGCACTCGACGATGCATCAGCCGACCACGAACGGTTTGAAGCAGATCTCATCGCACAGGATCAAGATGCCGCCCGCGTCTCGGTAGCGGATATTGACGAGAGGAGAGCCCATTCTCTGGTCAATGACCTCGTCGACGACGACGTCATCACTCCCATCCCCGACGAACGGGTCCTCGTCCACGAGCCAAGCGACGAGGCATTCGACTCGATACTCCAACTCGCGGTCTTCCATCGAGGTTGGACCGCCGCTCGCGACACCGACGAGGGAGGAGAGTGATGCAACAGACACTTGCTGGCTGTGCCTTCTGCGATGCGGTTCCCGGTACAGACGTGGGAGAGGCACATACCTGGGGCAAAGACGAACGAGTCACACACCCGATCTGCGTCGACTGCGCGATCCAGTCGAATCCCGATCCCGACGAGCGTGACCACCACGCCTGCGATAGCTGTGGCCTCGTCGTCGATGCGCTTGCAGCCCTCACACGGTTCCGTGTCGAACTCGGCCACCTGGAAGGTCCACTACAGCTGTGTGCGAGATGTAGTCCCGATGGGCCCGCGACGTACTGGACGCGGGACCTAGGCGACCATCTCGTTAGTGAGCCTTGATACAGAGTCGTAGTCGGTCGTACGTGTCAGCGATGATTCGTGAGACCCTTATCCATCAGTACAGCCTACTCGCCCTACCGATGACCGACACAGAACGCGATTGTCACGGGTACACCCCGATGGACTACGACTCGGACAGCGAGGCAGACGAGGTGTACCAGCGGTGTCTGTCGTATCTGCTTGCACACGCGCCTATCGAGCCCGACGACGTCGTGCTTGACATCGGTACGGGTACCGGTATCGTCGCTTTCGAACTTGCGTCGAAGTGTGACCACGTGATAGGGCGGGATATCTACGACGAGTGGCCCCGGTACGCCCGTGAGAAGGCCGAGCAGCGTGGCATAGAGAACGTCTCGTTCAGCCACGGGTCGTTCCGTGAACCGAACGTTGACGAACCAGTGGACGTCGTCATCGCCAGCTATGCCCTCTACATGGCCTACGACGAAGGGGGCGAGGACGAATTACGCGCCGCCATCGGCGGTCTCGCGTCGCTGAATTCGCGGTGCATAGTGATCGCCGACAAGATGCGCTTCGCACCGGTGCAGTCCCCAAGCGATTACGAGACGTTACCACCGATGGGAACCGTCGCCGATCTCCTCGTGGATGCAGGCTTCACGATCACCGATATCGAGATCATCACTAAGTCGGTCGGTGTCATCATCGCCACCCGATAGTACCACGTCAGCAGCCTCCGTCGAAAACTCAGCCGTACGGAACTTCCGAGAGTTGAACGAATGACGTTCCATGAGTGTGTGCTGAACCTACCCTCTGTATGTTACACGCGACTTCTGACAGGGCTCAGCGAGGTTTCTGCGCTCGTGCTGAATACAGCGCGCGAGTCGGTAACTGACACAACGCACAGTATGAGAGAATCGAATTGCTCAGAGGAGGCGATTCACTGCATATTTGGTGGTTCAGAATCGTCTGAGAGGAAGATGCTGTCTTGGTTTGGGTCAAAATAAACTTCCAACGCTCGTAGTGCCCCAGCATAGGCAGAAATCATGACGAATGCGAATCCAACCAAGGCCGGAATTATGAGCTCAAGAACCATCGTCCGACCGACTTTATAGTGTTCTAACAAATAAGCACCGGTCAATTCACACGTCTCTACTGAACGGCTGTTTCGCAACCAACGGGGTGAAACGAATCGCAGTCGCGTGCTGAATACACCCTCTGTATGTGTCACGCACTTTCTGCCAAGGTCTGGAGGTTTCAACAGAGCCGTGTAGACTTGCTCACAGCGTAGTCACGGCCTCACTTCCTCCCCTCCGTGGTCAGATCGTCATTGAGTGACGTTCGACGCGCCCATCGGTTACCGCAACAGCGTCTTTCTCTTCCAGTCGTATCACGATCTCCTGTACGTCCGCTGTAGACCGATCAAGCTCCTGTTGCAGGTCAGCCACCGACTTCGGTTCGTCAAGCGCGTGCAGCATTTCGAGCTCTTCGTAGACGCGTTCGGTGATCTCCGCCACTGGGCCGTGCAACGGCGTCGTCACATTGTGTTGTTCGGTGAGATCGGTCAACGCTTCGTTGACGTACGTCACGAACAGCTCTTGCTCCAAGAGTTCGACCTGCGTCTCGAGTTCCGCTTCGACGACATCGAACTCGAGGCCGGTCTGCATCAACGAGAACATATCCTCGATATCGTCCACCCGACCGGCAACCGCTTTGAACAGGAAGATATCTTCTGGGCTCACGAGCTCGACCACGAGATTCCCAGGATCGAGATACCGTTCGCTCCGCTCACGGATGCCTGGAGACAGAATCAGCTTGCCGATTACCTGCTGGTTGAAAACGTCGATACGACACCCGTCATCGTTCTCGAAGATGCGCTGGGCACCGAGTTCTTCGTACTCTTCGTCCGGTTCCCGGACGATATCGTATCCCAACTCGAGGAGCACCGCTTGTAACTGGCTCAGATCGTCGCCGGAGGAAACGATGAGGTCGATATCTTTGGTCGTTTCCTTGAGTCCGCGAAAGGCCATCGACCCACCGCCAATCAAGAAGACAGTAAGTGGGTTGTCCAGCTGCTGGCCGATGCGCTCGAGTTCCGACCGGATGTATGAGCTATCGAACCGCCGCCTCATGGCGTCACCTCGTACTCGTCAGCCAGTTCCTGGAAGTCCTCCCACTCGGGAAGTCGGGACGTCCGCTGGGCACCGCTGGTGTCGAGATACGTGTAGAGGTCGTCGACGACGTCGTCGACGCCGTACTTGGTGGCTTGGGCTAGAAGTTCGCCGCGGTCGATGTCGACGTGACTGAGCAGGAGCAGGCAGTATGACTGCGTTCGTGGGCCGGAATCAATCACGAGCATGTGACAGCACAACATCTCCGGGGAGAGCTCGCTCGTCGCTTCCGAATAGAGGTAGTATCGACGATCACGTGCCAACAGCGGGAGACCGTATCGCTGGAATTGGTCTGGTCCTGTCGGAATGAAGTGTTCGTCGGTGATCTCAGTCGGTGTCTGGACAAGGAACTCGTCGAGGGACTCCCACAGAATCGTGTAGGTGTCGGTCTGTGCTTCGACAGTCTGACGGTGGACGTGATGGGCAAGCTCACGAGCGAATACGCTCAACTGTTCGAAGCCGTCGTTCAGTGCGTACGCCCCGTCGTCAGTTTGGTAGACGATTCCGCGATGCTGAAGCGGGGCAAGCGTACGGTGGACGGTACTTCGGTGGACGTCGGCGCGGCGTGCGAGTTCGGTCGCGGTCCGTGGGGTGTCGAGGTAGTAGCACACACGGAGGGCTGCCCCTGACAACAGCTCCGGCCAGTCGATGTGTGAATACTGCTGTGTGAGGTTCGTGAGTAACTCGAGGGCCTTTGCGTCCGACAGTCGAATCCGCTTTGTTTTCCCCTGTCGACGTGTCTCGACGAGGCCAGCCGTTTCGAGCCGCTCGACGAGTTCTGACGTGTAGCTGAGACTCCGATCGAGATTCGTTGCAAAGTCAGAGACCGTCTGCTCACCGTGGAGGGCTGTAAGGGCGCGAACCTCGCCTTCTGTGAGCATACTGTTGCATACTAGCGAACCAATATATAAATGAGTTCGGTATTTTGCAACACAGAGCGGACTCTGTCGAGGACGTGGGCATACCGAATGAAAGCCCTCGGCCGCTCGGCATCGGCTTTTCTATGATGTGAATGAAGCATAATCAACGCAGAGCTGAAGAAGAATCTGCTTGATTAAATGCAGACCGACAGATAGTATTTTCATGTCCTGTCCCACCGTTCTTGCATATGTATTGGAACGAAGAGGAGGTCAAGGACTACATTCGCTATCCCAGCGAAGGCAGCGCAGAGGAGCTTGCTTCTGAGATTTATTTCATTGCCCAGAATGAGCTTGACCAAGATGAAGTGATGGCGGAGCTCGTCAACGAGCTTGAAGAGAACGGATACGACTATGCACCTCTCAGGCCATACCGTTCACTCGAATACTACGAGGTGAAGACCGGCGAAGTCCGCTCTACCAATAAGAAACAGTGCGTCAGGTACAATGAGATAATGCTGCACTGTATCAATATCCTGACTGAGTACCCATTTGCACTAGTTACCCATCCCGACCCGGACTCCTGGAAAATCGTCACAGCTGCAGATTTGAATACAAGAACTGCGAAGGAGTTCCTGTTCACCTATTATGCAGAGACTGCGAAAGCAGTTGCTGATCTAATCAAAGCTGAGTACAGCGTTGAAGAGCTCCAGGAAGTCTATGAGGATGTCCGTCCAAGAGGAGGCGCAATAGGTCGATGGCGTAACGCTGTCGATGAGAACGTGAATCTTCATCCCGTTGAGTTCATGTCCATCGCAGACCTGAAAGAAGTTATTCGAGGTAACGAGGACCTCCTCGATCAATTGGGGTTCTCCTCAAAGACTCAGTGTAAGAAGGCGTTCGACACTGTTGAGAAGTATCGAAACAAGGTGATGCACGGCAACAGAAGCGTGATTTCTAGCGAAGGGGATGTAAACGCACTCGTGGAATCACTTGAGATAGCCTGTAATATAGCGGTTGAAGCAGGTGGCGACGGCCCTGGATTAGATATTCCACCTTGATTCGCCACAGGTTGCTTCGTACTCTGAGTTCGCCAGAATGTCGGCTGTATCACTGAACGTCGGGCCCGGTTGAACAGGTTCTTTGTTACGGCCCACCATGCAGCGCCGCTGCCGCCCCCCATGTCGCACGCGACCGTCAATTTGAGTTAATGTTGTCGCCCAATATCCCATAGATCTCTCTGTGAAACAGCTGGTTAGGTAGGTGACTGGGCGCACGTAGTAAATCGAACCGGGAGTAAGCTCAATTAACCGAATGGAAGCCAGACTAGCATCACCCAGACAACAAGCGTATACATGGCATCGATAGCCACTGATCTTGCGTTCGTAGTGAGTACCTGATCATATCGGAGTCCGCCAAAGGAGATGTACGCGACGTTGACTACGTGCTGTAGAAGCCTCATTACAACCACCACCCCGAGAACGGTGAGGACCGGTCCAAGAATCCATGAAAGAGTCCACGATAAAACGAAGTAAACCGGGAAGACCACCATACCCGAAATTCCGAGTGCAAAACCTATAGAAGCTCGATCACTGATCGGTTTCTGGTCACGGTGAGTATCAACCCAAGTTTGAAGCTCATCGATGTACGGATTGTCCTCTTCTTCTGGGATTGAGTTTCGTAGAAGAAAGTAAGCCACAGAAACATAGACTGCCCGAAGAACTTGAATGAGAAGGAGGGAAACCGCGGTTTTCATCGAGTCCCCAATCGAGTCCTCAGAATTTATGAATTCGGTGACTGCATCAACGTCTCCCAAATCCATACCAATAGATTGGGTGATAGAAACCACCTTGACGTAGTACAGAACGCCCCAACTGAACCGGTACGTCTGAAATACCGATTCGTACCCGAGTATAAACAAAACGGTCCCGAGTAGCGTAATCAATAAACTCAGGCCAACTGTCTCTATACTTGGGACAAACGCTGAGAGTTCGATACTAGCAAACTGGACAATCTGTACCAAACAAATTATGGCGCTAATTTGGAGGGGTCGAACCGTAAGTCGAGAAACACGTTCTGGGTCGGCAAATCGATCTGTGAACGCAAGAAATCTGAAGACAGACGAGAAGACCAGCACCACCATCGCTACTGAAAGCAGGGTCTGTCTGTAGCCTGATGATGGAATCTGCCCAACAGCCAGTGCAAGTGCGGGTCCAATCGCAAGTTCTGCACCAAACTGCTCAGAGATTGAGCGCTGGAACACGATGTCTGAAACATAATCGCCATCGACGCTCCCCATAGAGATGATAGGTACATTGTCACATATTCTGAAGTATCTTGCTCCCCAAGCCGCTAGTTGAGAGTCATTTTTCGCCAGCCAGTAGAATTGACTCGATGTACCACCGACAGGTGTAGATGTCCTGATCGGGGAATAACCCGAGGTTGTCGGTGAGTAGCAATTCTCGTCTCACAAGCATAGATTCTGTTTGAAAGCCCTTGGCCGCTCGGCATCCCGCGACCACCGCTGCGCTCCTCGTGCCTGCGGTGCTTGCAGGGTCGGGGGACGACCGAGACGGCCTCGCCCTTTCTGAGTCCGCCAGGATGTCGGCTGGGTTACTGAGCGTCGAGCCCGGTTGAACAGGTTCTATGTTACGGCACGCCCCGCTCGCCGCTGCCGCCCTCCGCGTCGCTCGCCACCGACCATTCCGGGCGTGCGGGCGCTCTCCGCACCGCGAGCGCCCGTTCCGGGCTAAAATGAATCTGGTCTCGACGCCAGCGGGTATCCCCGTCGGTTGCGCCCCTTGCGGGCTTTCGCGTTCCAGCGCTTTGTGCCGCCTGCGCTGTCGCGCGCCACACGGCGGCGCGCGTTCTCGACGACAGTCGCCCTGGACACGGTCCCGCGCATCGGGCCGGACACGAGCGAGCATATCAGTCTCTGACCTGCCCTCAACAACGTCGGTAAGTTTTTAGCGCCTGCAATGGGTGCAGGCGCGGCTTGAACACGCCTGCATAGGAGCTAGGTGATTTCTGATGGAACAACACCACCAGCGACAGGCGTATCGTCACTCAGAGGAGGATCGACAAGATGGCGGTTGACCTTGGCCGGGTTGAGCAGGCGGAAGACGAACTGGAGCAGTGGTTGGTCGACCAAGCCGAAGCGGGTGTTCCCGAGATCGTTCTCGTCGGACTCCTTCATGACTACGCCGACGACATCGAACAGCTCGGGTACGTCCCACGGATGTGGGGACGCAACGACCGATGATACACCCCGACTTTCGTGCTGTGTTTTTTGCGCCCGTAACGGGCGGGGGCGCGACGTGATCGGGCCTTCACCAGAGAGGAATCACACATGAGACGAACGAATACCTTCGATATCGTTCCCCGGTCCGAGACGACAGAAGAGATTCTCGTACGGGTGCTAGACGCCTCGGCAAGCCTCTGGAACACACTCACCTACGACCGCCGACAGCAGTTCTTCGAAGGAGAGAGTGTCTGGGAGTGCGATGGCTACTACGACGAGTATGTCGACGTACTCGGCGGTGCGACGACCCAGCAGATTGCCCGCGTGAACGATACCGCGTGGCGGTCCTTCTTCGAGCTTCTCGACGAGCCAGAATACGATCCGAGTCCCCCCGGCTACTGGGGAAATCGAGACGATGGCCGAGAGCTGCGAACCTACATTCGAAACGACGCATACACGCTCCAGTGGAACGAGCGCTCACGACTGGAGATACCCATCGGAATGGACCTCAAAGACGAGTACGGGTTCGGGATGTACGAGCGGCTTCGGCTACCGGTTCGGGGCGATCCAAAGTGGTGTGGAGACGCTGGCCGCCTCGAAATCTCGTACGACTCGGTCGAAGAGACGTACCGTGTGCATCAATCCGTAACCATCGACGACGTCGAAGAGAGCAGATCAGATGGCTCCGAGTCCGCTGCACTCGATCTCGGTGCGAATGTGCTCGTCGCCTGTACGACAACGACCGGGGAGCAGTATCTCTACAGTGGACAAACCCCGTTCGATCGGTTCCGAGAGACGACTAACGCTATCGCCAACGCCCAAGCGAAACTCCCCGACGGACAACACTCCAGTCAGCGAATCAAGCGTCTCTATCGCAAGCGCTCTCGACGGCGCGATCATGCGGTGAACGCGCTCCTCCGTGACGTAGTTGAACGGTTAGACGAAGCTGGTGTTACAACGCTCTACCACGGCGATCTCACCGGAGTGCTCGGTGAGTACTGGTCGGTGGAGGCGAATCTCAAAGCACGGACCTTCTGGGCGCATCGGCAGTGTATTGATAGACTCGGATCAGTCTGTGAAGAGTATGGAATCGACGTAGAAGCAATCTCGGAGGCGTGGACGTCCCAGACCTGTCCAGAATGTGGCGAACGGGACCGAACACGCCGGCATCGAGAGACGCTCACCTGTCCGTGTGGTTTCGACGGCCACGCCGACCTCGTTGCTTCGAGAACATTACTCGAACGAGCAACGAACACAACAGTCAGGCCGACGGCACGGCCCGTGCGGTTCCAGTGGGACGATCACCAGTGGTTTCCCGTTGAGGGTGCCGCAGTGTCGCCCAACGAATAGCGCACAGACCCGCGAGGTGCCGCCGTAGCGTCCTTGACGCTAGCGAGCGGACGCTTCCATTGTGTGGAGTGGATGTCGACCCGCTGGACGCTTGCATTACTCGGACGTACTCCAAGTACAGCTCTATCTCCAGAATAAGGCTACTGACTAGAGAAGGCTGTATCACGCGGACACAATGGACTTATGACAGTACGAGATGGACAAGAGAGCATGTCTCTGTTGCCCTCCACTGACGACGTGACTGCCGAGCAAGAGGGCGACATACGAGTTCTCGGTGTGGATGAAGATGAGACAGCAAACGTGTTTGAGGCCCTTTCGTCGGAAACGGCGCGGCGTATCCTGACTGCAATTTACGACGATCCGGCACCTCCATCTGAACTTGCTACCCGACTCGATCTGTCCCTGCAGAACGTCTCCTACCACCTCGACAATCTCGAAGAGGCAGGCGTGGTCCGTGTGGCTGATACCCGGTACTCAGAGAAGGGCAAAGAGATGAACGTGTATGCACCCGCAGACGACCCCGTCGTCGTCTTCGTCGGCACCACGGAACGTAAAACGGGACTCCTCGACCTACTGAAGCGGCTCGTCGGCGCGACGGGGCTTCTGTTCCTCGTCTCTGCTTTCCTGTTTGTCTTTCAGGCATTTGGACAGCCAGGTGGTGCAGGTGATACGCCGACGATTCTGGAACTCCTCTCCTTCCCGGGACTGGAGTTCCTCCTCGGGGGACTGTTCGTCCTTGGACTGGTCGTCCTGTGGTGGGCCCGGAACAGGTAGATGGTCGACATCCTCATCTGTCAAAATTAATTTTGGCCCAAACATCGTACTAAGGGCCCTGGTGGT
The DNA here is from genome assembly GCF_900103715.1 of Halogranum gelatinilyticum. Lineage (NCBI taxonomy): Archaea > Methanobacteriati > Methanobacteriota > Halobacteria > Halobacteriales > Haloferacaceae > Halogranum > Halogranum gelatinilyticum. The sequence continues at coordinate 100,837 of NZ_FNHL01000005.1, forward strand.
CAACTGACGTGTATGTCACGTACCTCAACGCAATCGATCGTAACAAGAACCTCGATTATCGGCGGCTTGGTTGGTGGACTGGTCCACGCAGGTGTGGCTGTTTTGCTCTGGAATCGTTGGTTCGATAATCTGTGGGAACTGCTCATGACCAAACCACTCAATGGAGCGTATATCCTCCTTGGAATGTTTCTCCTTGGATTCGTTCCAGTCCTGTTTTACGTTGGTGAGAAGGTCATCTCACCTGCCATCATCGTCGCTGCATTCCTGCTCCTTTCAGGATTCGGCTCGTGGCTAGCGGGCCCTGTTCGTCCACCATCTGCTGTGCCGACACCATTTGCTCTGTATATCCTCCTCTGGGTGGGCGTCGTCGCTCTTGCGGGTGTCACAGGGAGGCTGGAATATCGCCGTAAGCAACGAGCCGCAAGCGCGTGATACTGGCCACTTCGGGAACGACACGCCGTCCTGTCCGATAGGGCTCCCCAGCGCAGGAAATGAAATCTCTACGTAGCGGCTGTTTTACGAGCGATAGCATCTGACCGACAGGATTTCAACAAAGCCAGCCGAATCGGTAGGTACTGCTGACCGACATCCCAATTGAGTTTCAGTAGCACATCGGACTAAACTGAAATATGTCTCTTCTACCATACTCTGACACAGACGTTGACGCTCGCCAGAAAGGAGAGATTCAGGTCCTTGGGATGGACGATGAGGAAACGAACGAGGTCTTGAGCGCGATCTCGTCCACGACTGCCCGTAAAATCCTCACTGAGGTGTACACCGAACCAGCGACACCCTCAGAGATCGCAGATCGGACTGGCGGTTCGGTGCAGAACGTCTCGTATCATCTCACGAAGCTCGAAGACGCAGGAGCGATCGAAGTCGCTGATACTAGATATTCGGAGAAGGGTCAAGAGATGCGGATCTATGGACCTTCAGACGAGCCGATTGTCCTGTTTGTCGGAACCGAGGAACGTCAAGCTGGACTCCTGTCACGGCTGAAGCAACTCGTCTCCGCTGTTGGAGTTGTGATTGCGACAAGCTTCGCCATCGGCATCGTCGTTGATGATTCAATGCTATTCGGAATCCAGATGAACGCATCGGCTGGACAAGTAACCGGCTTCCCGCTGGCGATTGGTTTCCTTATCGGCGGCCTGTTCAGTCTTCTTCTGGTGGGTCTATGGATCGGGTGGAACTGGTACTCGAACAGAGAGAACGCTCAAAATTCGATATGAGCGTACTCAATCGTTATTTCGTTCCCAGCCCTCGTCACGTAACATGCCCTCCACTGCCAACAGATTGCTTTTTGGATCCCGACCTAACCATTCGAAAGCCGGGGTCGGAATTTCGATCGGCCTCTTCGTCTTGTTCTTCGTCAGTTCCAGCGTGCTGAACCTCCAACCATACCTCACACAGATTCCGTTTGAGATTCTCATTGGAGGTGTCTCGCTCGTCATCTGTTCGGGGATTGCGTGGTTCGCATACCAGAACGATGGGCTCGTAATCGCGTGGCTCATCGCATTCAGTATCCCCTTCGCAGTATATCTCGAAGGATTTCTTGAATCGGGAACGAGCGACCGTGTTGCCGATGCTGTGCTATCGGCGGGCGTGATCGGTCTAGTCTATGCCGTAATAGTCGGAACTCTGGGATTTGCTGGCGGCGTTGCTGTTCGGCGAATTGTAAAACCCAGCGGGTGAAATCGGCCTGTGTGCAGATCTCACTCTCTGTATCTATCAATAGTCGATTTTGGATTGCTAAGAATGAATTATTTCACTCGCTGGCACCAATCGCGTAGATCCGTCCATCAGCGATTCCGACGTAGCACATTCCGTGTGCCAGTGTGACTTCAGTATCCATGATGTAGCCCGCCATCCCGATGTCGGGGACTGTGATCTCGAGGTTCCACGCTTGGCTGTCACTCGTCTCGTAGGCAACGACGGAGTCGTTCCGCGGCACGACCACGCCACCGTCACCGGCGGCAGGGGGTTGGTTGTCCCCACTCTCGGCCGACCGCCAGCGAATCGCCCCGTCCGAGATATCGATTGCAACGAGCCCTCCGTGATACGTATTCACGTACGCAGTATCTCCTGTGACCGCTGGTGAGGGTATCGCGTTCCCGTAGTCCTCGTCGACGACGGTTGTCCGCCACAGTACGGTTCCATCAGCGGTATCGGCGGCGACGAGTTCCTCGGCAATGCCCGGGACGTACAGACGGCCCTCGGCGACCGTCGGTGTGCCCTGAATATCCGGACAACACTCGTCAGGTGTGGCGATCTGTTTGCTCCACTGTCTCTCACTGGTCGTCGCATCAAGTGCTGCAATACGTCCGTCAGTTAATCCGACGTAGACGCCGTCGTGGTCCGCACAGATCGCTGTGTAGCACTCCCCGTCGATAGGTGTGCGCCACTGTTGGGTGCCATCCAGCGTGTAGGCGTACACCGCGTTGTCCTCGTCTCGCGTCGCCAAGTAACAGGTTCTGTCCACGACTGCTGGCGAGCCAGTCACGTCCGGAATCGTCTCCGTCCACTGGATCGACCCGTCGTCGCGGGCGAGGGCAGTCAAGGCCGCCTGCTCGTAGTCCGGACCACGCGTGACGGCCAGGAGTGTGTCGTCCGCGAGTGCGAGTCCGACTGCACGGCCCGTTTCAAGTTGCACATCTAGTTGCTGCTCGCCGGATTCAGCATCGAACCCTGCAAGGTAGACGACCGAATGCTCAGCGTCATCCGGTGACTCGACATAGGCGAGGTAGACACGCTCCGGGCCGACGACCGGGGCCGTTGCGCCATGTGGGTCGTTCCCCGGCCGCCGAAGCCAAGCGACGTCGACGTCGCCGTGTGGGACTGTGGAGGCCGCGTAGCCGGTTCGGCCGCCATCGTGTCCCTCCATCAGCCAACGACCAGACGTCGTGTAGCTCGCGATGTACGCGTCGTTCGTGAACGGCTTCGGCACCGACTCCCCACCTGAGAGGCCGGGGACGTTCGGGGCGGTACACCCGGCCAGAGCCAGCACACTTCCGCCAGCCACAGTCTGTCGGAGGAGGTGCCGACGCGTCAGCGAGACCATATGAACAGTGGACAACACTGTGTCAAACGTCTTCTGGAGGGACAAACAGCTGCTAGCGTTTGGTGCGGTCACCTCGAAAGCCCCCGGACGCTCGCCGGCCGTGACTCGCTGTGCGCCTCGTTCCTGCGGTGCTTGCGTCGTCGGGGCACGTCGGGCGTCCGGCCCCTTTCAGTCCCGCCCGGAGTCTGTTGCTAGGCTCGTGATCCCCATCGGTTGACTGGTGTGGTACTATACGGCACGCACCGCTCGCCGCATTCCGCCCTCCGCGTCGCTCGCGACCGACCATTCCGGGCTGCGCCGAGCAAGCTCGGCGTTCCGGGCTAAAGTGAATCTGGTCTCGACGCCAGCATTAAGCGCGTTTTCGGTTGCGCCCCTCGCGGGCTTTCGCGTTCCAGCGCTTTGGGCCGTTCCGCGCGGCGAGTCATACCACGACTCGCCGTGCTCACGACCGTCGCCCTGGACACGGACTCGCAGTCCGGGCCGGACACGAGAAACGGCTTAAAGCTGGACGCTCGCTCCGGGCGGGTCGGCGCGCGGTGCTGGTTGGGTGACCTTCCTTTGGCGCGCTCTCGCTCGCGCCCCAGGGGGCGCTCACGAAGGCGCGAGCGAGAGCGCGTAGAAGGTTCTGTCGGGCGTTGTCGTCGGAAAACCGCGATGTTGGTGCATCGCGGTGTCGGGCGCGTGTGCGCCTTCGGATCAGTGAGATCCAATGTCAAGTAAGAACGCAACGAGTAATGTAGTTTCGGTCGATGAACAGGCGTTCGAGAAACAAAGCGAAGCAGCGGTCGACGAGGACGGCTTCGAGGTCGTCGATGAGACGCCGGAATTCAGAGCGACGGTGCAGATGGAAGTGCAAGCGAAGGTGGATGCGAACCACCCGGACGGAATCGTCGACACGAGCGAGGAGCGCATCTACGGGGCAACCCTCGAACAGGAAGAGCGCATTCGGGGCCGCGAGGAAGAGCTGGAGCGCATCAGTGCACGAGCGACGTTCGGAACGCAAGCGGGACGAGAAGAGCGGTCGCGAGACGTGGCGGCGAAACGAAATGAGGAGCGACGGACGGCGTTCCAGAAGCGAGCGGCGAGCGTGGATGTGTGGGCAGATCCAGATAGAGGCGATCCGCGTGAAGAACTGACGAAGGAGCAGTTGGCGGCGGTGAACACCCAGGCGGTGCGATTGAGCGAGAAGCTCGATGGCTGGTCGCGAGCGGCGATTGGGCGGCGACTCGGTGAGGCCGTGGTCGGTGGGAAGGACATGATGAGCGCGGTCGTCAGTGTGTTCGAGGCGTTGCAGACGGTGCCGGGACAGGTAGTTCCCATCGGGAAGCTCGAGGACGTGAATCGCAAAGAGGTGCGTATTGCGGGGCGTGTCGAGACACTGTGGGTTCCCTCGCATCCGAGTATCGCTCAAGTGGGCCTCATCGCCGACGATAGTGGAAAAACCAGAGTGACGGTCTGGAAAGCGTCGAATGCACCCCTGATGGACGAGGGCGAGCAGGTGCGCATCGATGGTGCGGCGCGGAACTGGTACGAAGGACGTGTCTCCCTGGCCGTCACCGGGTGGTCGAGTCTCACTTTCCCTGAGCGCGGTCGGTGGTGGGAATAGCCGGACGACGTGGCCTTCTTTTTTGCTACGTGCCCGTTCGCCCACTTCCCGCCGCCCCACCCAACCTCCACGTTCCGGGCAACTCGCAGAGCCGCCGGGCTTTCGCTATCGTTCGGTAGCGAGTTCGCTCCGTATCGGCGGTCTTGAATTGTTATCGAGTGGTGACAGGTTTCTGAGGCCGTGCTGAACTCAGGGCGCGAGTCGGTCAGTGACTGTCCCACGTTGAGACGTGTTCCTCCACGAAGTCAAGAACGTTTTCTGGAAGTTCTGAGAACCATTTCGCCTCCAACACCTCCTCGTCACTGATCGAGATGGAACCACCGTCGTACTCTGCATTGAAAATGACCGTCAGCATACAGTACCGCTCACCGGGATTGGGTGCCAGCACGATGGTCTTCCGCCGGGCATAGTTTACGCCCGTAATGGTGCATTCGACTCCAGTCTCTTCACGTACTTCCCGACGTGTGGTTTCTTCCATTGTTTCCCCCGGTTTGTGTCCGCCACCCGGAATCCCCCACTCGTTCGGTGAACCTTCATGTCGAATCAATAGCACCCGATTCGCATCATCAGTTATCCACGCACCAGCGTCGCCAATCCATCCCTCTTCTGCCATCTCCTCCCCTTGTTTGAAGTAATCCGGGTTATTCTCGACAGTCTCTTCGTGAACAGGGAACGGGCCGTACCCTTCCTGTAACCGGTCAATCCGTCGGCAGACCTCTTCCCGAGTTTTCTTCTCGATATTCATGCTTCCGGATACACATTCGACATGGAAGATAGTCTTTGATGACTACACCCTCTAAGTTCAGCACGCACTTTCTGTCAGACTCCGAGGAATTAGACGAGACCGCAGTGTTGTTTTTCTGCCCCTGAGGGGTGAGGGGCGCAAGAGATTCGCGATTCGTCTAGTGTCCCTCGTGAGTACCATGGCAACGAGAGATATCTACGAAACGGCCTTCGACGAAGACGTCCAGTGTGAGTCCAGTTCGAACTACTGTCCCGAATGCAACGGGCACGTCGCGACCAACGCAGTGGAAACGGCCTGTGAAGACTGTGGGCTGGTCATCGCCGACCAGCAGATCGACCACGGCCCCGAGTGGCGCTCGTTCGAAGACGGCGACAACAACCGCGAACGGACGGGTGCTCCTCTCACAGCGGCCCGTCACGACCGGGGCTTATCGACTACGATCGGGCGTAGAACTGATGCGAAGGGACGCACGCTCTCTGGGTCGAAACGATGTCAGCTTGCCCGACTGCGACGTGAGCAGACGCGGGGGCGGTTCCAGTCGAAAGCCGAGCGCAACCTCGCACACGGCTTGGGTGAGATCCGAAGAATCACGAGTGCCCTCGGACTTGCTGACTCGGTTCGAGAGCAAGCGTGTCAGCTCTTTCGCAGTGCCCAACGCGAGGACCTCTTGCTTGGTCGGTCGATTGAAGCAATCGCTGCCGCCAGCGTCTATGGAGTCTGTCGGTGTCACGGACGGCCAGTCGCCCGTGATGACTTCGTCGACGTTGCTCGAGTCGACCACTCGGGTGTCACGAACGCGTACAAAACGCTCAATAAAGAGTTGGGACTCCCGACACAGCCCGTCGCCCCACAATCGCTGATTCCCAAACTCGCTTCGGAACTCGGTGTCGGGAAACGGATTCGTCGTCGAGCGCGAACGCTTGCCGAGCGTGCGCATGAGACGTCCATTACGAACGGCTATCAGCCGTCTGGGGTTGCTGCAGCCTGTCTTTATCTCGCCGGTCGTGAACATGGTCAGTCGCTGACACAGACACAGGTTGCTGAAGCCGCTGGAACGACGCCGACGACACTTCGAGCGCGACGTGCAGAACTTACCGAGCTGATTGACGGGGAGGTCCAAGTCGCATCGCCATAGGGTTCGAGGGAGCTCGGCGTCGACAGACAAGACGAGTGGTTTTGCGACTGTACGCAACCCGAGTGCGGTTCGTCGGGGTCCGTCTCGATATTGAAGTACGATGCCGGACGAAATCGAGACAAGCCGATGACTGACCACTACGCCGACTACGAAGCACTTCGTCCTGTGGGTGAAGCAACCCGGATGCCGGATCGCGAACTCGGTGCTCATTTCGACGCTCAAAATCGAGAAGAGTCTCTCGTAGGTTACCCAGCCGAGGCCCAACAGCGAGAGATCAACTGTGCCTCTTGTGGGACGTCGATTCCACCCGGCCAGCCAAAGTGCCGGTTCTGTCTCACTCACCATCTCGATCCATCGAACGAGCAGCGTCACTCGGATACCGAGCTGTCGCTCCTGCACGTCGTGCACCTGTTCGTCGAGTCGACGACGTACTACGGCGCCATCGCAAAAGGAGCCGCTGCAGCGAGACTGCTTGCGACAAATGGGTCTGACCCCGCCGTCGACGAGTGCCAGCTTATCTACGACTTCGACGAAGAACCGGCTGCACGGTTGACCGACGCGTGGCCAGCGCTCTCTCCTGCGGTTCGAGTTGCTTCGAAGCATGGTGCGGAGGTGCTTGCAGTTGCCCGTCAGCGAACGACCTGGGGAAGCACAGCTCGCTCATTGAATCAACACGCGACGTACCTCTACGACGAGAGTGGGAGCGCCATTCGAGATCAAGCGAAACTCTCGACGCTCCTCGAGAGCGCAGGCGACGACGGCTGGCTCGTTCCAGCGATTGCACTCCAACGCTCTCCCATGGAGACGCGTTCTGAGTCTCAAGAGCACTCGATACCAACGAAGACGTCGCTGCAGTGTGGGGAGTGTGGCCGAGAGACGACACATCGGTTCTCAGCGTTCAAGGAAAGTCCCGACGAGGCGTGGAGTGGACAGCCAATCTGGAAGTGCGATCTGTGTGGAACTCCGTGCTTTGGGCCTGATTCCGGAGCGAGTCAGTAAGCTCACACAGAGAGATGTCGGGAGAATATTGGTTGCTGTCGGTCGCTCTTTGAGAGATTTATCCGCCCCCGAGAGGTGCGAGGCGCTCAGAAATACTCGTCCCAAGATTAAGCAATGACAACAAGAGACACCATCAGTCAGACACCTCTCAAGAGCAGCCACCGTGCCGCCCTCAGCAACACCGGATGTCAGATGAAATGCGTCGCACGGCAGGGTGTGGGTCGATGAAACGGCTAATCGCACATCTATTCGCTACTGACGAGACTGTTATCCACGAGTGTCGTCACTGTGGAACGACACTCAACAGCACCGACGACTCGTGTTCAGTGTGTGAGTCGGCCGACGTCGCGACCTATAAATTTTGACTCCTAGTGTGCGAACTATGACTTTGAGTACACTCAAAGCGTGTTGGAGTCTAGCCCAACACACTTTTGCTGTTGGGAATCATCCCAACAGGTAACGGATGGGTCAGGAACTTACGCGTCGCTATACACACGTCGAAGCCGGACTCGTCGAAAACGTCGTCATCCGGCGAACAACCGATACAGATGCCTACCCATCCGGATGGAAGTACACGCTTCACCTCGGAACGCTCGAAGACCTCACGCTCATCCGGTACGACAACGCCAACGAAGATACGAAGGGCCACGAACTCCATACCGCAGCCGGCGATACTGACGTTGAGTTCCAGGGTATGGAAGAACTCCTCGTCGAGTTCTGGGCCAGCGCTGACGAATATTGGGATGTCATCGGGGGCAGCCCACCGCGGTCATACTAAATCACAACACCAACTGAAACAACCATGACGACACTCCATATTACCGTCGGCGACCGAGCACAGCTCCGTGAGGACACCCTGCAATTCGTTCAGGGCACAGAGTCCGACAAGGGAATGACGGAGGATGACCGAGCAGTCCTTCAGTTTGGATCCTACGACGACCTCGTCGATAGCCTCACCCCACTCCGTCTCGAACTCATTCAAGCAATTGCGACAGAGCAGCCCTCGAGTATGCGTGAGGCAGCCCGACTCGTCGATCGCGACGTCTCTGATGTCCATGCAGACCTGAAACATCTGGAGGTACTCGGTATCCTCGAACTCAAAGAAGGTGGCCCCGGTGGGGCAATCCAACCAGTCGTTCCTTTCGATAAGATCGAGATGCACATCGACTATCCGCTCCTCGACGACGTCGACGCAGACAGTACTCCCGCTAGCGCTGACTAACTCAAGAATCGGGAGGAAAGTGTAGTGGACATGTTCGAGAGGTCAACGGGGCTTATCGGGGTCAAACCTCTGCAACGCTAAACGCCACGGAGATTTTTTCATCCCCTGAAGGGTGCGGGGCACTCGAGAAGTGCCTCGTCGACCCATGACGAATGCATTTGCAAACCTCGACAGTACTTGGAGAGTCGTCAAACGAGCCCAGTATGAGGCATTCGAGTTCGAACTTTGTGATGGTGGTATTCGCGTCAAAAACTGCAGTCACGCCGAGCCAGCGGATCACGAGTACCACGTCACCGTCGACGACGGAATCCCGGTGGCGTGTGAGTGTCCAGCCGACGCGAAGTACTCGTCGGCGTGTAAGCACCGTGTTGCAGTTGCGATTCGGACTCCACTCCTCGATGCCGCTGCAACGCAGGCGGTCGCCGACGGCGGAACCGTCGTGAGCGATGGTGACGCTGGCGAGACAGACGAGTGCGACTGTGCAGACCTTGGCGACGGGTTCCCCTGCTGGGAGTGCTATCGAACGGGGAAGCGAACACTGCCGGAGTAGCACCGGCTCACGGCTCACGAGGCGAGCAGCTATCGGTGTATTTCTCCAAGTGGTGACAGAAGGTGCGTGCTGAACTTAGAGGGTGTAGTCAGCGCGACGAGTCTGTTTATTACCTCCCGCCTCCTGCTGAACCAGCCGTTGGAAAGGGAGTACGTACGTACGTATACTCTTATGCCGGACTAACGTAGGTGGCTATGAAATGACGAACAGTGGACAAAAGAAAGGCGTGGGCCGAGTGGAGATAGCACTACTATTAGGTCTTGGTCTCCTTTCCGCCGTATATGCTGTGGCCCAATGGACGAATGTTTTCACGTACACTCCTCCTGCTATCGTTTATTTCATAGCAAGTATTGTGTGCTTGCTGTGGGGTGTGTCACTTAACCGGCGCTCGTGAACTACCTCATATGAGTCTATCACTGCGTTCCGACACCACACGACAACTGACTCGTGACCGACTCGAGCGCTGAGTTCAGCACGGCTTCAGAAACCTATCACAGATTGAGGGGTAAACGAGAGCGACGAAACACAACCGAGCTGGAGCGCACCGGAGAGCGTTTTTCTGCCCCCGAAGGCTGCGGGGCGTCACACACATCGCGTTCCGAGAACCACAATGCACCAACTCATCTACGCGCTCGTTGAAGCACCGAATAGAGACAATGCCCTCGCCAAAGGTAACGCAGCGTTCGACCGTCTCGTTGGCGTCGGCCCCGACACCGACGCCGTCTTTGATTACTACGTCACGTTCGACGACGAGACAACGTCTGTCGCCGGGAAGGCACGGTGGGGTGAACTACCCGTGGTGGCACCGGTCGACTCCGACGAAGGATCGGAACTTCTTGAACGAGGATGGAACGCAACGACCGAAGAGTTCGAACGGAATCTCGAACGAGTACGAACCGCCGTCGACGAGTTCGACACTGAGGAACTCATGCGCGACAAAGAGCTCGCTCGACACGCCTGTTACAATCTCGGAGCGTACCATGGCCCGTCGCTCTTCCTGTACGATGAGTACGGCGGGGCGATCCGCCATCGCGACCAGCTCGATCGTGTCCTCGAGTCCGACGAGCAGGTGTGGATTATTCCGGCGGACGTCCACTACTGAGCCAGAAATCGCCCAACTGAACAGGCACTATGGTCTTAACCAACAGAGCGCAACTACCGCCGTTTCTGTTGGTTAATGAGATGACGGCCCTGCGAATTCGGTGAGCGCCGAGTGAGTTTTTCACCTCCAGAGGAGTGCGGGGGACAGAGAGCCGTCGCAGTAGACCAATGACTGACGACAACCCACCAGCGACGAAGTCGAATCGAGAGGAAGCAACCCAGACCGAATACGTTGAGCGCAGTGACGCTGGTGTCTCGTTGACGGTGAAACTGAAACGTGGAACGGCGACGAGAGACCAAGACGAGCTGACGGCCAAAGTCAAGACACGAACACTTGGAGAGACTCATGACGACTTGGACACAGTATCTGCACAACCTCGCCGAGGACGTTCGGCAGATTCACCCCGACGACGAGGCAGAGCAGGGTGCTAAGAGAGCTGGTTTTTCGCGCCTCCAGAATGGCTGGAGGCGAAACTCAATGAGCAACGACGCAGCCGAACCAACAGCATCGACCGGCCTCACACCCGAGCAGCGTCTCGAAGCACCAACCACCCACCTCGTCGACGCAGGTATCTCGACCATCCACGACATGGCGACGCTTCGAGCCTGTGTCGCCTACGAGAACGCGAATCAACAGCGCGTGCGGATTCTCCGGCGGCTCGAACACCGAGCACAGGAGATTCGGACACAGGAGGAATGAATCGTATCGGTGAGAGACAAGCAGATATCTCAGGCCTTCGCGCTATCATCAACTGGTTCTGTATCAGTGATCGCAACCGGGAGTTCGATATTGATATCATCGTACCACACCGTCGGCTTCTTCGAGCGACCAACCTGCTCGAACTCAACTAGTCCAAGTGTTTCGAGCTCCGAGAGGTTGTCATGAACCTGCCGGACGTCGCGACCGACGAATCGTGCAGCTTCACGAATGCTCTGTGGCTCTTCGCGAGCAATGGTTTGCAGGAGCTGGACGTTTCTCGCTGACAGCAATCGTTGAAGATCTTCCTCCCGCTGGAGGACGACCTCATAGAGTGGCTCTGGTTCATCGCCCGCCTCAAGGGCTGCGAGCTGTGCTTCGACCGCATCGAAAGCATTGTCAGGTGTGCCGACTCGAACGGTCAGCGTCCGGCGGTCGTTCGCTCCATCATTGGTTGGTTCAGTCTTGCTCATATTCATTCACCTCGCGTCGAAATCGCTGCAGGACCTCGACGTAACTGCCGGGATACTCGTAGTCGCCGTCGATGTCCCCGCCATCGTGACGTTCATGGCCTTTCGTCTCCGGATGGGCATTGTCGTAACCGAGAATCGTGTCTCCCGGCTTATTCCCGTAGTGCATACTGTACTTGATTCCCTCAGGGTAGGCTTCTGACCCGGGAACGGACCACACCGAGATATGCGCGAAGCGATCCGATTCCGGATAGTCGATTGTTTGACCGATGATTCGTTTCGCGCCATTCCCGACCATCTAGTGTTGTTATGCACCACATCATGATGAATGTTGTTGTAGAGAACAACAGCACCTCAATACCGACGAGAATCAGCAAACGCTCTCCGGCACCGAGGCGGCCGCTCGCTGCTTGTTTGAAGATTAACCAACAGAGTGGGACCGATTCCAGCCTTGTTGGTTAATGCATCCCGCGGCGATATTTATTGCCCCTGAGAGCTGCGGGGCGGCGGTGCCTCGCAGGTGACTCCCTGTGTCCATTCACGACTTCTCCGGCGCAACCAGCGACAGCGCGACAAACACCTACGGCGACGCTCGACAGGCCGACTATGTGGCGTTTCTCCATCGCGTCCCATTCGCCATCGACGCGTTGAACCTCAGCTTCCTCACCGGCTTTCGAGAGGACTGCAGCTACCAACAACAGCAGTTCCTCAATCTCGACCTACCAGTCGGCATGCTCGACAATGACTTCAGAAATCCAGATCTCGACCGCTACACGGAACGAGTCCTGGACCACGAACCCGACGTCGGCATCATCGGAGACGCCTACGATAGTGCAGAGGCTCAGTCGTACGTTCGGGCGGTGCGAGACCTCCAAGAGCGTGTTCCCGACACGGAGTTCGTCATCGTCCCGAAATGCAAAGCGGCACTCGAGGAGATACCAGATGGCATCGTCGTCGGCTACTCCCGTGGTTACGCGGACATCTTAGCGCACGAGTTCTCAGACCCAGTCGATTGGCGAGGCCGTCGAGTCCATATCCTCGGAGGCAGTCCACCCAAGCAACTCACTGCCATCCACCAACTGACGCAACCGACGCTGGCGGGCGACCCACCTGCCGACATCGTCGGCCTCGATTGGAACGGACTCCATCGCGGTGCGCAGTTCGGCGAGTTCTGGACGGATAGTGGATGGGACGACAGCGGTCGCGACGCTATAGCCATATGACGGTTCGAGCAACGGTCCGGCACGGGCTTGGTCACGTCCGCTCGTTTTGGGAGAGTCAAGGCGTCTGGCCGGAGCGACCGACTGGGTGTAATAGCCAGACACAGTATCAACCTCCGACGCCAGCAGATCTTCACTCATCGGCCTGCGTCGAGTGTGAAGACGACGTCTGGACGGGGTCGCGTGGCCCACTCGTCGCGGAGTACGATACTGGGGACGCTTGTGGGTACTTCTGTTACGAGTGTCACTTCACGCACCGCACTCGGAACCATCTCGGGGAAGTCATGGGCGAAGCCAGTGTCTATATCCCGCCCGTGTAGTACGATCTTGGGTTCCACGCCCGCTCAGGACGCGAGTTTCTCTAACCGCTAATCAAATGTACCAAGACCGATGTCCAGCCTCTGTTATTCGTAGTAGGGTTTTCGCTCAACCACATCTGCGAAGCCGACTGACTCGCTCACATCGGTGACCTCAACAGTTACAGAGAGTCAAGGAGAATGCCTGACCCTTTAGGGTCAGGATGAATCCGACCTACCCTACACAAACCACCGTTCGACTACACGGCAGGATATTCCACGCTGCATAATCCACACACTCAAGTAACTATCACGACATAGGTTACGTATGGCGAAACAGGTCGTCACCCGCACCTACACTGCTTCCATACGGAATCAGCAACGGGTGTCCGACGACCTCGATTCGCTCGGGTTTTCAGCCTCAAAACTCTGGAACGTCGGACGATGGACGTGTGACCGTGTGTGGTCCGAGATCGGCTACATCCCCGGTCACAACGAACTCACCTCGTATTTGAAGTCACACGAACGCTACGATGACCTGCATTCTCAGTCAAGTCAGCGAGTCCTTCAAGAACTCGCTGAAGCGTTCAACGGCTGGTACGGCAAACGACGCAACGGAGACACGGGAGCGAACCCACCGAAGTACCGCAAACACGGTGACGACCATCCACGGAGTACGGTGACGTTCAAAGCCGCAGGCTTCAAACTCGACACCAACCACGAGAGAGTCCGACTCAGCAAAGGCTCCAACCTGAAAGAATACTGGTCGGACTTCATCCTCTGCAAGTACCAGACGCGCCCTGACGTTAATCTCTCCACTGTCGAGAACGTCCAACAAGTTCGGGCTGTCTGGACTGGTGACGAGTGGGAACTGCACTTCGTCTGCAAGGTCGAAATAGAGGTCGCTGACGCACCCGGTGAGAAGACCGTGGGTGTTGATCTCGGCATCAACAACTTCGCCGCACTCGCCTACGAAACCGGTCACAGCGAACTATACCCGCTGAACTGCTTGAAGCAGGATGACTACTACTTCAGCAAGCGCATCGCTCAGTGTGACGATTCGGACTCCAACCAAGCGACACGGTTGAACCAGAAGAAGTCGGCTCGCCGTACCCACTACCTCCACACCCTGTCCAAGCACATCGTTGAACGGTGTGTTGACGAAGGTGTTGGGACGATTGTGGTGGGTGACCTCTCGGGCACCCGTGAGGATGAGGAGAACGGCGAGTCGAAAAACTGGGGCAAGCACGGCAACCTTGACTTGCACTCGTGGGCGTTCGACCGCTTCACCTCGATGCTTGAATACAAGGCCGATATGGAAGGCATCACGGTCGCGCAGGTATCGGAGCGCGATACGTCGAAGTCGTGTTCATGCTGTGGTCAGAAGCGTGAGGTGAACCGTGTTGAACGCGGACTGTACGTCTGCGATTCGTGTGAGACGGTGGCGAACGCGGACGTGAATGGCGCCGAGAACATTCGGCAGAAAGTATCTCCGAGTCTCGCCACGGATGGCGGTGATAGGAGTAACGGCTGGTTGGCACAGCCATCGAGGTTCTTGTTTGACAAGGAAACTGGTGCGTTCGCACCTCAAGAACACGTAACATCGTAAACCACAATATCCCAACCCAGCGGCGCGGTGCCGTGGGATTCCCGCGTCTTCAGGCGCGGGAGGATGTCAATGGCACTCGGAGACGAGTGGGAGATCGAGACGGCAGTAGTGGCTGAGGACGAATGGTCGCACGGTGAGGCGCGCGGTGTGTGTATCTACTCCGGTGCTCGTCCACGGGTCGAGGTGAAAGACCGACCGAATGACGCCGACCTCGCGACGACGTTGGTTCACGAGTTGGCCCACGCTCGGCTACACAACGGGGTTCGTGAAGAGGATGAGCGTGCGAAGCGTGAGGTTGAGGCGGAAGCAGTTGCGTACGTTGTCGGTCGGCACTTCGGGTTGGATACGAGCGGCTCGGCGTTCTACCTCGCCGCGTGGGGTGACGAGGATGCAGAGACGTTGCAGGAGCGTCTCGGGCGGATCAGTTCGAATGCTCAGGAGATTATCCGGTCGCTTAGGGAGTGAGTTCTCGGCGAGTTAACCAACGTTTGTGAGTTAGGTCGCGGTTCGTTGGTTAGGTTTGTCACCCCCAGAAGGTGCGCGGGGGTCACAACCTAACGTAAGCTGATACGACGGTACGACCGACGTACTCAGCGGGCCGGAAGCAGCGGTTCGCTCGCCGGGCCTGAGCTACTGGTTCGACAGCGACCCCTGGTTCCAGGAGGCGTCGAAGTCCTCGTGCAGGAACGGTTTCGCGTCGGCACCCGCGTACGTTCCGACGACCTGTCCGTCGCCTTCGAGGAAGTATTGGTAGGTTGTGAGTCCCTCGAGGCCGACGGGACCGCGCGCGTGAATCTTCCCGGTGCTGATCCCCACTTCGGCCCCGAGCCCGTAGCGGAAGCCGTCGGCGAACCGTGTCGAGGCGTTGTGGAACACGCTCGCCGAGTCGAGACTCCGCATGAACAATCCGGCGCGGGTGGAGTCGTCGGTGACGATCGAATCCGTATGCTTGGAGCCGTACGTCGTGATGTGGTCGGTCGCCTCTTCGAGCGATCCGACGATCTTGACGGCGATGACGAGATCACCGTACTCGGTCTCCCAGTCGGTCTCGCTGGCCGTCTCCATCGGTACGATCGCTCGCGACGCGTCGTCGCCTCGCATCTCGACGTCGGCGTCCTCGTACTGTGCGGCGATTTCCGGGAGGAACTCCTCGGCGACGCTTTCGTGGACCAGGAGCGTCTCGACCGCGTTACACACGGCGGGATACTGCACCTTCGCGTCGTACGCGATGTCGGTCGCCATCGGGATGTCCGCCTCGCTGTCGACGTAGACGTGGCAGACGCCCTCAGTGTGACCGAGCACCGGGATGCTCGTGTTATCCTGGATGTAGCTCACGAACTCCGAACTGCCTCGTGGCATGACGAGGTCGATGGAGTCGTCCATCCCGAGGACGGTGTCCACGTCCGCTCGCGCTTCGATGAGCTGTGCCCATCCGCTGGGGACGTCGGCCGTCGCCTCCTGGATCAGCTCGAAGAGGATCCGGTTCGAGTGACTCGCCTCGCTCCCGCCTTTCAGTATCACTGCGTTACCCGAGCGCAGGCAGAGCGACGCGATCTGTACGAGTGCGTCGGGTCTGGATTCGAAGATCGTCCCGACGACACCGATGGGAACGGAACGCTTGTACAGTTCCAACCTTTCATCGAGCTTTCGGGCCTCTTGCGTCTTTCCGAGCGGGTCCTCCTGGGCGGCCACGCTCCGAACCATGTCCGTGATGCTGTCCAGTTTCGACGACGAGAGTTTCAGCCGGTCGACGAGTGCCTGACTGTACTCTCCCGCTTCGAGGAGTTCCTCCGCCTCGCGGACGTCTCTCTCGTTCGCTTCGAGTATCTCTTCGTGTCTCGCGTCAATCGTCTCCGCGATCGCGTGGAGTGCCTCGGAGCGTTCATCGTCCGACAGGCTCGCGATTCGGAGCGCGGCCGTCTGTGCCTCTTCGACTTTCGTTTCGGTCGTTTTCTCAGTCATCGTCGTCTCCGTTCGTCGGGATGAACAGCGTCCCGACCTGTTCGGCTGCACTGATCTTGTCTAACACGTCACTTTCGGTCGACTTCGCGATGATTGCCGGAATGCCGTGTTCGCTCGCGGCACGCGCGCCAGCCACCTTCGTTCGGATGCCGCCGAACGCGTCTTTCGAACTCTCGTCGACCAGTTCCTGTACTGCGGCGTAGTTGCTGCTGATGGTTTCGATACGCTCTGCCGACGGATCCTTCTTCGGGTTCCCGGTATAGACACCGCCGACGTCGGTGAGCGTGACCAACAGGTCTGCACCGATGCCGATCGCCACCGACGACGACAGCATATCGTTGTCTCCGATCCGAAGCTCCTCGGTCGCGACGGCGTCGTTCTCGTTGATTATCGGGACGATGTCCCACTCGAGAAGCGTCTCGACGGTGTTGGTGAAGTTGGTGAATCGGTCGGGGTCTTCGAGGTCGTTCTCCGTCAGGAGGATCTGAGCGACGGTTTGGTCGAACTGCTCGAAGCGCTCGGTGTACCGCCGCATGAGCTGCGACTGTCCCACCGTCGAGAGCGCCTGAGACTGCTCGACCGTCTCGTCGGTGAGACCGATGAGGCCCTTCCCGGCACCGACCGCACCCGAGGAGACGAGCAACACCCGTTTGCCCTGTTGCCTGAGGTCCATCACGTCGTCGACGAGTTTGTTGACCTTCGAATCGTCGAGGTTGGACTGCTCGTCGGTCAGCGAGTTCGTCCCCGCTTTGACGACGACCAGGTCGGCCTCGGCCGCGAGCCGTCGAGTTTCGTGTACCGTGTCCGCCTCGGCGGTCCCGCTCATCTCAACCGTCTCACTCATCGCCGGTCCCCCGTGCCAGTTCCTCCGACCGCCGTTCTGCGGCGGCGACCGCGTCCGAGACCGCCTCGTCGGCGGTGCTCTCCCGCAGCACTTCCATCCCTTCGATGGTCGTTCCTTTCGGCGAACAGACGTCGTCGATGAGTTCGTCAATCGACTTCTCGGAGGTGAGGACGGTTTCGGCCGCACCCTTGAACGTCTGTGCTGCGAGGATTTCAGCGTCGTCGGGATCCAACCCACCGGCGACACCCGCCTGTGTCATCGCGTTCAGGAGATAGAAGACGAACGCGGGCCCGCTCCCGTTGACCGCAGTCGAGATGTGCATCTGTGCCTCGTCTACCTCGACGAAGACACCGGCGTCGCTGAGCAGTTCGACGACGTTGTCGGTGAGTTCCGCGCCGGCGACGGCGGCCGCCATGTCGCCAGTCGCGGCCGCGAGGTTCGGCATGACCCGAACGACGCTGGCGTCCGTCCGCGCTTCGAGCGTCGTCGTCGAAACCCCCGCAGCGATGGAGACGAGCGTCTGGTCGTCCGAGAGATCAAGCTCCTCTACGATCGTAGCGGTGAGGTCGGGCTTGACGACGACGAACACGACTGGAGACTCCGCAGCGACCGCGAGCTCCGTCGTGGCCGTTTCGCAGTACGGCTCGACCGCCGCGAGGGCCTCGCTGTCGACGTCACAAGCCGTTATCGTGTGTCTCCCGGTCCGTGAAAGCCCCTTCACGAGGGCACTCCCCATATTTCCACATCCGATGACGCTGACGTGTACCATTCTACTGCCCCTTGGGTGTCTGAGACACAAAGCCACTATGTTTTCGCTGAAAATCACCATCTCTTCGCTGACCGAGCGACGGCCGCACCGCTTCGGGTCCGCCGCCGGTAGGTTGATGGCCTGGCTTTCCACGTACGAACGCCAGCTGTTCGCTGCACGGTCTTCCGGATCCCTCACAGCAGGTGTCGTCGCAATCTGCCTGACGCGAGCCGCTCAGGCTCACAAAGAGATATCACCCTCCGGGTGATGTGTCTGCTATGCGTGATACCGGGGCGAACGAATCACACCAGTCCGACGGTTCCGACAGAGTGGTCTCACTCGGGGACATACCACTTCACTCGACGAACCTCCTCTCGTTACTCGACGAAGACGGTGTCATCCGGTATCAGAGCCCCTCGATCGCGCGACTGTGCGGCTTCGAGCAGGAAGATCTGGTGGACGTCCCGTGCACCGAGTGCTTCCATCCCGACGACCGTGACGCGGTGTTCAGTGCGTTCGAGAACGTCGTCTCGAGTGACGAGTTCGTCGTCGAGGCGGTCGAATACCGCCATCTGAAGGCAGACGGGACGTATCTCTGGGTCGAATCCGTCGCGTCCTCGAATCCGACGTCGAACGGCTACTACGTGATCAACACGCGTGACATCTCCGAGCGAAAGCACCACCAGAAGGAACTGGAACGTGCGAACGAACGGCTCCAGGAGTTCGCCAGCATCGTCTCGCACGACCTCCGAAACCCCCTCGCCGTCGCGCAGGGCTACCTCGAACTCGCCGAAGGTGACGCGCCGACCGAACATCACACGAAGATCTCCAATGCACTCGACCGCATGGCGACGCTCATCGACAGCCTACTGATGAACGCGCGCGGCGAGACGCGGGGCGTCGAGATCGAACCGGTCGACGTCTCGCGTCTCGCCGAAACCTGCTGGCAGAACGTCGTGAGCAAGGACGCGACGCTGCACACCGACTTCGACCGCCCGCTCCACGCCGATCCGTTGCATCTCACGCAACTCCTCGAAAACCTGTTCAGGAACGCCATCGAACACGGATGCGACGACGTCGCCATCGCCCTCGGCGCGCTCGACGACGGCTTCTACGTCGAAGACGACGGCTCCGGCATCCCGAAGGCCGAGCGCGACCGCATCTTCGAACCCGGATACACGAGTTCCGTGAGCGGAACCGGTCTTGGTCTCTCTATCGTCCAGCAGGTCGTCGACAGCCACCAGTGGAACATACGGATCACCGAGAGTTCGAGCGGCGGTGCGCGCTTCGAGATCACCGACGCCGAGTTCGCCCAGTGAGCCAGGCACGGGCGACTGCAACTCTCTCGTCTGCTTCGGGACTGTATCTCCGCGTCTCTGCGTCTCCGCGTTTCCGCGTCTCTCGGGAGACGACGTTTCCGCGGGACGGCGGCCCGTGGTTCCGCCCGTCGGTCGACCTGCGGGCCCGTAACCACCACAAGAGCTACCATCCACCACACTCTTGTCAACGGCGTATCGAGATGTCCGACCAACCCCAACACTGCACCTGTTACGAGTGTGCTCACACCTACGGCTTTCTCGGTGCCGAGCCACATCCGGGAATCTGTCCAGCCTGTGGCTCCCGCGCGGTGTCCTTCTCGGGGCAGGTCGAACTCGTCGACCCGGAGGACGTCGACGGCGACGAGCGTGACGAGGTCGCGGATCTCGGACTCGTCAACGTCGTCCACGTCTGGGGCCGAGACGCCACCGACCGACCGTTGAGCTGGCACGTCGACCTCGTCGGTACCTGCCAACAGCCGACGCTCCGCCACGTCCGCATCGGAGACCGGCGAGTGCTCCCGCGAGCGGAGTGCTGGTCGGACGACCTCGTTCCCGACGTCGTCCGTGACGCGGTTCGCGAGAGAACCGGCTCGGAGCTAGTGGTTCCGAAGGGTAAGGGAAGTCGAGACCGATAGTCTCGTGGCTACGCAGCGTTCGGATTAGCGACCCGCACGCTCGGGTCAGCTCTGTGGCGCGGCGGTCGGACGGTCGTCAGCGCGTGCTCCGTGCCGGTCGTATCTCGGCACCGCTCCGGACCATGTCGTCGCACCGAGGACAGACGCGAGGCTCGTCGACGTTGGTCGGTGTGAACACACGAACGTACTGTTTCGTGACCGCGGACCCGCAGTTCTGACAGGAGGGCATACACTGAAACGAGCCGACCGCCCCGTTGTAGTCTTTGTGGGGCCATCGTGGCAGCCACGCAACACGCATCACTCGCCCCCTCGGCTCTCGTCGTCGCCGACGACGTCCGGCCTGACCCGCTGCGACTCCTTCGTCCGGGCCGGTGGCCGACGAAGATTGATACCTGTCGAGTCCCTTCGAACCGTATCCAGATGGACCGACGGACGTATCTCACGATCAGCGGACTCACGGCCGGTGCCGCGCTGGCGGGCTGCGTCGGCAGCCCCAGTGGCGACGCGGACTCGGAGTCGACATCACGCTCAGACGACGCGTCGACGACGGACTCGGGCGAGTCGGACGATATCACGGTCGAACGCGCCGTGACGGGCTTGACACGTCCGTGGTCGCTCGAATCCCTCCCCGACGACCCGCGGCTCCTCGTGACCGAACAACGAGGACGACTGTTGCTCGCCGACCCCGAATCGGGGTCTACAGAGCGGGTCGGCGGGACGCCCGAGGTGTACGCCCGCGGACAGGGAGGTCTCCTCGACGTCGCGCTCCATCCACGGTTCCCGTCCGAGCCGTGGCTGTATCTCACCTACTCGGCCGCACGGAACGACGGAACCTCGACGACTCATCTCGGACGGGGACGACTCGACACCGATGCGGCTCGTCTCACCGAGTTCGAGCAGTTGCACGCGGCCGAACCGTTCGTCGAATCGACGGGGCATTTCGGCTCCCGGCTGACGTTCGACGCCGAGGAACGGCTGTACATGACCGTCGGCGACCGGCAGTTCAAGAACTTCGGGCCGGACCACGTCTCGCAGGATCTGACCAACGAACTCGGCTGTGTGCTCCGGTTCGAGGCCGACGGCTCGGTCCCCGCAGACAACCCGTTCGTCGACGACTCTGACGCCAGAGACACGATCTTCAGCTACGGCCACCGGAACCCGCAGGGGCTGACCACCCACCCCGAGACGGGCGAAATCTGGGAGTCGGAGTTCGGCGAACAGGACGGTGACGAGCTCAACGTCCTCGAAGCCGGGGCGAACTATGGCTGGCCCGTCGCCGACGAGGGCTGTACCTACGGCAGTGGCGAGCCCATTGGTGTCTCCCACGACGAGCGCGACGACGTCGTCGCACCCGTCTTCTCGTGGCCGTGCGGCAGTGGCGGCTTCCCCCCGAGCGGGATGGCCTTCTACACCGGCGAGACCTTCTCCGACTGGCAGGGTGACCTCTTCGTCGGCGGTCTCGCCTCGCAGTATCTCGCGCATTTCACCGTCGATGGCCGGACCGTGACGGAAGTCGACCCTCTGCTTGCCGACCGCGGCTGGCGTGTCCGCGACGTGCTGGCAGTCCCCGAGACGGGCGACCTGTACGCAATCGTCGACGCGGGCGACGCCCCGCTCGTCAGACTCAGCGTCGACGGCTAGCGTCGTCACAACTCGGCTCGTCGGAATCACGACTCCGTTACACGCCCCGTGCGACTTTCCGGCTACCACACTCCTTTGGAGTTCCTGCGCGTCTCTCTGCCTATGACGACTCTCGAACTCCCGGCCATCGGCTACGGGACGTCCGGCAAAGAAGAAGGGGACGTGTGGACCGACAGCGTCGCGGCGGCGTTGGACGCTGGCTACCGCCACGTCGACACTGCACAGATGTACGAGAACGAGGCCGAAGTCGGTGCTGGCATCCGCCAGAGTTCCGTGGACCGCGAGGACGTGATACTGGCGACGAAGGTCCACCCGGACAACCTCGCAGCCGACGATGCGGTGCGCACGGCCAACGAGAGCCTGGACCGCCTCGGCGTCGAGAAGGTCGAGATGCTCTACGTCCACTGGCCTGCCAAGGCGTACGACGCCGCGGAGACGCTGTCCGCCTTCGACGAACTCCACGACGAGGGCGTGATGGACTACGTCTGTCTGAGCAACTTCACACCCGAGTTGTTGGACGAAGCGCGCTCCATCTTGGACGCCCCCATCGCCGCCCATCAGGTCGAGTGTCACCCGCTGCTCCCGCAGGACGAACTCAGAGCGTACGCGAAGCAACACGGCCACCACCTCGTCGGCTACTCGCCGTTGGGCCGTGGCGAGATTCTCGACCACCCGGTTCTCTCCGACATCGCTTCGAAACACGACGTCTCGACCGCACAAGTCTGTCTCGCGTGGGCCATCGAACACGACGTCGTCCCCATCCCGAAAGCGACCGGTGACCACATCACGGACAACCTTCGTGCTTCGGAGTTACAGCTGGACGACGAGGACCTCACGGCAATCGACAGCATCGACGAGCGACGGCGCGTCATCGACCCCGACATCGGCCCGTGGAACCAGAGCTGACGCTAGCGCTCGTTCCATTGAAAGCTAGGACGAGGCTCGCGGGCAAAAAACGGTGACCGGTTCTGAACCTCGTCAGCGTCGTATCCAGAACCCCTGCCCGATATGCGCGCTGTATTCAGCACACCCGCTGAAAGCTACCCAATCTCTGTCAGAAGTCGCGTGCAACATACAGAGGCAGTATGCAGCACGGTCTCTAAATTCAGATGTCGGTGACAAACTTATCATAGAGTTTGCCAAGAAGGAGAACAACCACAATGATTCCAACCCAAAGAAAAGCGGCTAAAAGGAATTCTTCAATGCTTCCAGGTCCATCCAGCCCGGATTGAAGAAGCAAAATCATCTGTTTAGATGAGTTTGTACACCAATTGATGAAGTCCTTTGGGCTCGGCACCTCTTGATGAATATGTGCCCTCTATTCAGCACAAGCAGGAAAGCCTACTCGAGATGCGACAATCGTGAGAGTGTTCATCTCTTCGTCGAAGATTAGGCATTTTCGTCTATCCACTCGCAGAAGGCCTCGAAATTGTTTGCTCCGGCACTTTCGGCGATGCTTCGGAGCGTCCCGGTACGGAGTTCGCTATGCAGTGGGACAGTCACTTGTCGGCGGTCCGCTTCGTTCGTCGGGTGTTCGTAGTACAGTTGGGCGTGGTCGCCGGTCGTACGTCGCCACTCGAACCCACCGACGTTGACCAGCACCTTCACTACCTCCGTTCCAGAGAACGTTCGCCGACCCATCGATTAGTCGAGGACGTCCGGCGGTTCCTGATCGCCAGTGGTATTGTTCGCGGGGTTGATTCCCAGCGCACGAAGTTCTTCGTCCGTCGGTTCGCGGCCACGTTTCCCAATATGGACTGCGACAGCGTCGTCGAGATTGTCCAGTGCCTCCTCTCTGGACTCTCCCTGCGTGGTCACGCCCGTATCGACGTCCTTCGCGATCCACCAGCCGTCCTCTTGCCAGAGACGAATCTCGCCATCGTTGGCGTCGCCGTTCCGAGTCGAACTGGCCATCTTACCTCTAGTTGCCGGATGAGGCGTATAAGCATTCGGCATACCGCTCTCGCTACGAAGACACAAACGTGGTTTCTCCAGTAAGGTGTTCAGGATCGGGTCAGCATGATGACCGACTCGCGCGCTGTATTCAGCACACCCACTGAAACCTCTCCGAACGCTGTCAGAAGTTGTGAGACACCCGTCTTCTTTCGTAGTGCATGCTGTCTTTGGTGCCCTTGAGATGAGCTCCTGACTCGGAGACGGACACGGGCGAACCGACCCCGACCACAGTACGACTGTCGTCAGCGATAGCTCAACAAACGGAGTCCGTTCAACGAGACGAGCACAGTCGAATGTGGACTCTTCGCGCCCCGTTTCGACGACTGGTCGGTGCGAGTGGGCTCGCAAACCGGGCTATCAAGGCCCGAACGCCGCGATGTCGGCACCGACCGTCGCCAGCGCGTCGGCGGGGTTCGGGTCGCTGTCGGCCAGATGGGTGTAGCGGTGCTTCGGGATGGTCGCCAATGCCGCTGCGACGGCCTCGCTATACGTTTCGACACCCGGTTCCGTTGGGTCGTCGCCGCCCCAGACGTCCCGAATGACGGTCATCGAGTCGATCCGGACTTCGAGCTGTTGTGGGTCGTAGCGTGTCAACAGCTCGGAGAGTCCGAGCTGGAGGGCGACGTACTCGGCGGTGTTGTTCCCGGTGTGGGAACCAGCGGGACGGCCGAGACGGGCGAGTTCGGTCTCCTCGGCGTCCATGATGACCGCCCCCGCACCCGCAGGACCGGGGTTGCCGCGTGAGCTTCCGTCGACGTAGAGGACGAACGAATCACCCGACGACTCGGGGGGAGTCGGTCGAGCGATGTCCGACGACAACAGCTCTTCGAGTGCCCGACGCAGTTCCGCCCGCGAGGTCGCCGGGTCGAACAGTCCGCCATAGCCGGGGACGGCGTCGTCGATGACGGCTATTGCGGTCTCCATCTCGTAGCCCACCCCTGCGAGCACCTCGTCGACGAGCGTCGCGAGCGGCGAGAGCTGTTCGGCTGGGAGCGGTTCGGCGGTCACATGCCCCTCCCTGGGTCTCTCCCGGCGATGCTCTCGCCTGTCACGGATCTGGTCACCCGAGCGCGCCACTGCATAGAGGCGTTCCGTGGCCGAGCGACATAATCCCTTCAGATATCCCACGGACGACGCCGCGGTAGCCTCGTGGGTCGGTTCCGTTCCTCCGGTTTCCTCGAACTCTCACCTCAGTGACCCGAACACCGATATACACCGTTTGCGAATAGTCGGCCAATGAAAGTCTTCGAAACGCAGCTTCCGGGTGTCGGGCAACGGTACACACTGACGTTCCCGTCCGGCGGCCAGTTCGTCGTCGTGTTGCACAACGACGGCCGTCGGCGGACGTACTGGCGAGACGACGCTGCGACGGACGGGGAAGAACTCTTCGAGGTCACGGAATCGCAGGCACGAAAGATCGCGGAGATCTTCGACGGCACGTACTTCAACCCAGTCGAAGAGGGACTCGACGACGCGTTCGAGGATGCCCGCATCAAATGGATCGAGATCGGCAACACCTCACCGATTGCGAACCAACGGATTCGTGAGACATCACTCCGAAGCCGGACGGGTGTTTCGATTCTCGCGATTCAGCGGGGTGACCGGACCCTCTCGAACCCGAACGCCGACACCGAGGTGCTTCCCGGAGACATCCTCGTCGTCGTCGGGACCGACGAGGCGTACGAGGCACTCGACGCGGTCCTCACCGGCTGACCTTCGAGTGAAACTCCGGGACCCCTAACGCCTTTCACCTCCCACGAGAACAGACGGTTCAGTGTGAGCGAATTTAACCTCCTGTTTACCGCTGGCGTGCTCTTCTTGTTGCTCGCCGGAGCCGGTGCGCTCGCGCTCCGTCTCAAGCAGTCGGTCATCCCCGCGTACATCATCGTCGGAATCCTCGTCGGTCCCTACGCACCGTCTCTCGGCGGTCTCTCACTGACACTCGTCGACAGCCCCGCAATCGTTCGACTCTTTGCCGAACTGGGTGTTGTCTTGCTTTTGTTCTTCGTCGGCCTCGAACTCAGTCTGGACCAAGTCTTCGCAAACCGCACCAAGTTCCTTTGGGCGGGTGTTGCCGACGTCGGCATCAGCTTGCCACTCGGGGTCGTGTTGGGGCTGGCGTTCGGGTTCACGTGGCTCGAAGCCGGATTCATCGCCCTCATCGTGTTCAACTCCTCGACGGTCATCATCGCGAAGTCACTCATCGACCTCGGCTGGATCGCCGACCCGGAGGGCCAGGCGATCCTCGGAGTGGTCGTCATCGAGGACGTGCTGACGGCCCTCGGATTCGCCCTGCTCTCCGTGTTCCTGCTCGGCGGGACGGACGCATCGGCTATCGCACTCTCTATCGGCCAGTCGCTGCTCTTTCTCGTCCTCTTGCTCGGTGTGGCGTACTACGGAGCGACAGTGCTCGACCGTGTGTTCGAGACGCGGTCGTCCGAGATATTCGTCCTCGGGGTGCTGGGGGTTGGTGCGTTCGTCGCCGGAGCTGGGCTGCTGACCGGCGTCAGTGAGGCCGTTGCGGCGTTCCTCGTCGGAACCGCCTTCGGCCGGACCGGCCACGCTGCTCGCATCGAACGGCTGATCACACCCAGCCGTGACCTCTTCGCCGCGCTGTTCTTTCTCGTCGTCGGACTCCAGACGGACCCAGCCCTGCTCACCGCCACCTTCGGTTTCGTCCTCGTGGTCGCCGCCGTCACGACGGTGGGACAACTCGTCAGTGGCTTCCTCGCTGGACGGGCGTACGGACTGGACAGACAGCGTGCCGTCCGCGTCGGCTGCGCCTTGACCCCCCGTGGGGAGTTCTCCCTCGTCATCGCGGCGTTTCTGGTGACCGCCGGTACGACGCCGGTACTACGGGAGACGATTCCGGCCTTCACTGTTGGCTACGTGCTCGTCACGAGTATTCTCGGGACGGTGTTGATGCGTAACGCGGACCGTCTCTCGGGCGGCCTCCAGCGCGTCGCTGGTCAGTCTCAGTGAGCGATCACCACTGGTTTCACAAAACCACCCGGTCCGTCGAGTCTGGAATGGCCATGCTCAAGGAGTACAGGAACAGTCGTCTACAAAATGGAACGCGGACTACCGGGGGGAAAAGACGACCGACGACTCGTCCTCGGGTCGGTCATCCTCAGTACGTTCTTCATCGGCTTTGGCGGTGGCGTCATCTTCCCTATCTTGCCGAACCTCGGTGCCGTTCTCGGAATATCCCCGTTTCTCGTCGGTCTCATCTTGAGCGCAAACCGGTTTTCACGGCTGTTCGCGAACGCCCCTGCTGGAAGCCTCGTCGACCGATTCGGGACGAGAAAGCCGTTCGTCATCGGGATGTTCATCCAGGGAATCTCCACGTCCGGGTACGTTATCGCGGTGCTCGCACCGCTTCCCGAGGCCTGGTTCATGGCCGCTCGCGTCCTCTGGGGCATCGGGAGCGCGCTCGTCTTCGCGACCGCGTACACCATCGCTGACGACATCAGTGACGGTGGGTCACGAGGGTCGAATATGGGGCTCATCAGAGGTGGAGTGCTCTTCGGCTTTCCGACGGGTGTGGTACTCGGTGGTCTGGTCAGTGCACTCTCCGGGAACCTCGTCGCGTTCGCCGTCGCGACCGCCTTCGCGTTCCTCGCCAGCATCGTCGCCTACTCGACGGTACCGGAAACACACGTCGAGGCAGGAGTGAACCAGTCGGTCAAGCCGTGGGACATCAACACGAGTCTCCCTGCGATTACGGTCGGTTTAGTGAACTTCGCCGTCCTGTTCGTCTACATCGGGGCGTTGTTCGCAACGCTCGTCGTGTTTCTCAGCCAGAACCAACTCAGCCTCTTTGGACTCGATGCTCAGGGGACCTCGGGTCTGTACATGGGCATCACCGTCGTTGCTGCGGGCCTCTCGATGTATCTCGGTGGGGCTATCAGCGACCGAACTCAGTCACGAGTTCCGATTCTGCTCGTCTTTCTGGGCGTCACGTCGGTCGGTTTCCTGCTGCTCGCGCTCGCGAACTCGGTCTCGGTGCTGGCGGTCGCGTGTCTCTGCATCGGACTCGGCCAAGGCGGTACGAGCGGCCCACTGATGGCACTGTTGGGTGACCTCGTCGCCGACGGCGAAATGGGTCGCGCTGTGGGAACGAACAACGTGTTCGGGGACATCGGCGGCGGGTTTGGTCCGATTATCACGCTCCCAATCGTCGATACGGTTGGCTTTTGGCCCGTCTACCTCTGCTGTGCGGCCATGCCGCTCGTCGCTGTTGTGATTCTCCTGAGCGGGGTCAGACGGGAGACCGGCCACTTTCTCCCGCGTGTTGGATCCTGACGTGCCGTCCGCTGTGTCGTCCTGAGACGCGGTTCAAGATGGCCTTCCGATGACTCAGGCACTGTTGAGGTTCCCGCCGTCGACGACGATGGATTCGGCAGTCACGTACGACGACAGGTCGCTCGCGAGGAACAGACAGACGCCGGCGACGTCTTCTGGCGTTCCGAAACGCCGGAGCGGCAGTACTGCCTTCAACTGTTCACCCGCTTCGGTGCCGACGATGGGGGAGTCGTCGGTCGTCATCGCAGTCTCGATGACGCCAGGGTGGACGACGTTGACGCGAACCCCGTCGGGACCGAGTTCGTTCGCCAACGCGTACGAGAACAGCCGGACTCCTCCCTTCGCGGCGGAATACGGCGTGATGCCGCCGTAGCCCACCATCCCGGCGACGCTGGACATATTGACGATACTCCCGCCGTTACCGTGCTCGACCATCGCGAGAGCGGCAGCCTTCGAGCCGTGGAAGACGCCGTCGAGGTTCACCGCCATCAGCGTCCGGTAGTCGTCCATATCCAACTCGACAAGCGGGACCTGCGGCCCGACGATTCCCGCGTTGTTGACCATGATGTCGACCCCGCCGAACGGGTCGGCCGCCTCGACGGCGTCGACGCAGTCGTCGTAGTTCGTGACGTCGCATTCGACGAATACCGCGTCACCACCCCGTGATTCGACGAGTTCGTGTGTCGGCTCGCCGCCCTCTCGCGGGTCGTCTCGGACGTCGGCGACGACGACCGCCGCTCCGTGTTCGGCGAACAGTTCTGCGATGGCCCGCCCGTTCCCACTCGCTGCACCCGTTACGACAGCTGTCTTGCCTTCGAGAAGTGACATACGACTACAATTAGTTCACGTTAATAATAAATGATCGTGAAGGACATTCTCGTCTCACCGCTCAGCTACGCAGAACGTCTCTCGCGAGCGGTAACCGGACGACGAACGTCGCGCCCGTCGGGTCGTTGTCCTCGACCCAGACGTCACCGCCGTAGCTCTGTACCACCGTGTCGACGAGATACAGGCCGAGTCCGGTGCCCTGACTCTCGAGTCCCTTCTCGCCGCGGCCGAACACCTCCTCTTTCTGCTCGTCGGCGATGCCCGGCCCGTTGTCCGAGACGCGGACGAGGACGTCGTCCGTCCGCGTCTCTGCGGAAACCGTCACCACGGGATCCGCGCGGCGGTTGTGCCGAACCGCGTTCGTGAGCAGGTTTCGGAAGACTGTCCCGAGGAGGTCGTCGGCGACGATCTCCACGTCGGGAATCTCGTGCGGGACGTCGACGGCCACCTCGTGGTATCCCGACCGGATCGAACTCACCTCCGTCATGAGGACGTCCCGGAGGGAGACGGCCTCGGTCGTCTCCTCGCTGTCGACCATCGTGGTCATGAGTGCCCGAACCGACTCGGTGAGTTCGGTCGCGTGCTCGCCGCTGTTGACAATCGTCTCCAGTCGCCGGGTTACGGTCTCGTCGTCGGTGACGTCCTGCACGAGGCGCGCGTTTCCGAGCACGACCATCATGTCGTTGCGGATGTCGTGGCGGAGGATCTCGTTCAGCAGCGTCAGCTTCTCGTTTCGGTCGCGAATCGTCTGCTGCTGTTCGTGCAACTCCGTCACGTCACGGAGAACGACCACCCAGCCGACCGTCTGACCCTGTCGTTCGAGCTGCTGGCTCCGAACGCTCAGTGAGCGTGGGGTCGCGGCGTCGACGGTAATCACCTCGGTCGGCGGTGCTTCGACGTCGAACGACGGATGGACGTCCGTCGCGGCCATCCCGAAGGAGCCACCGAGCTGTTCGAGCAGTTCGCTCCCCCGTTCGTTGGCGTGGATGACCCGTTTCTCGGCGTCGAGGACGAGCACGCTGTCGGGCGATGCCTCCATCGCAGCCGTGTACGCGATCGGCGAGAGGTCGAGGAACTGGTAGCGATGGATGGCCAGTCCGAGGGCGAGCGAGGTGATGCCCGCCGACGCCGGAATGAAGTTGACGCTGTCGGAGACGAACGGCGGAACCTGCGCGAGGCTGAGGAGCACGAAGGCAAACGGCGCGGCCACGCCTGCGGTGACCAACAACGCCTGTGGGAGATATTCCCGGCCGATCCGAACCGCCCTCGTGAGGATCAACCCGACGGCGATCACCGACATGAGGGCGTTGTACAGCAGCTCTAAGACGAGATGCGCGATGCTCGTCTCGACGCGAAGGACGACCAAGCCACCCGAGTCGACGATTCGCGTCGACTCGATGATAACCCCGTTTGGGTTGACGAACAGCAAGACTAGGTAGACGGCCGGGACGGCCAGCAACGGGAGTACGTTGCGTGCCCGAAGTTCGCGTATCCGGTTCGTGTGGATGAGGACGAACAGGAGCGCGAACGCGCCCAGCGGCGCGATTCCGAAGTAGAGCAGCCGGTAGAAGAGAAGCTTCGTCGCCGGGTCGGTGTGGAGCAGTTTGAGCGTCGAAAAGAGCGTCCAGACGACGAGTCCCAGATTCACCGCACAGAACGACGTGAGCAGCGGCGTCGTCCCGTTCGACCGCATATACTGCACGCTGTAGCCACCGAGGAGGACGGACACGAGCGTCGCCATCACCGTCGGCAACGCCAGTGGTGTGAACTGCCAGCTCATCTACGGCGGCAAGACTGACCGATAGCAGAGAGAGATCCACGCTTCGTTCATAGAGTTACGCTGGACAGTTCACTAAAGCATCAAAAAAGCCTGTCGTAATACACGCGGTACACCGCACGAAGCAGCGTCCTTTCGACGGATTCGGTCAGTCACTCCGACGGGGCTGTCGTCTCGCTGTCATCGATGCGCGTCGGCGTCGAACCTACGGACGCGACGAACCACCGGACGCGATGAACCACCGGACGCGACGAACCACGGACTACCAGTCTCTCTCTGCCGGGTCGGCTGCTGCGTACCGGACGATGGCGTCGAAGGTCGACGGCGAGACCTCGTCACCGCCGGTGATGCCGCGGGCATCTTCCGACCGGAGCGACGACTCGACGAACTCGCGGGCGACGAGTGCCCGCCGGGCGTCGTCCTCGTGGTCGAGTTGCCACTGTGCGTCTTCGAGGAGGACGGCCGCGGTCGTCACGTCGAAGATATAGTCTGTGAGTTCCTTCGCCTGCTGCTGGGCGTATCCGGAACTCCCCGCGCCGACGGCGGCCATCGCACTCGCCAGCCCGTCGTGCTCCGAACGGACCGTCGCGACGAGATCCTCCAGCACCGGATGCGAGACCGCGTTCAGTCGCTCCTCGGTTAGAGCGAGCACCGGTTCGTGGGCGGCCTCGCGGTCCATCGCCCGCAGGACGTCGAGTGCCATCACGTTCGAGGCACCCTCCCAGATAGGGAGGACCTGTGCGTTCCGCAGCAGTCGCGGATGGACGAACTCCTCGACGTAGCCGTTGCCGCCCTTGATCTCCATCGCGTAGGAGGCCGTGTCGACCGCCATCCGCGCCGTCCGGTATTTCGCGACCGGGACGAGCAGCCGCATGAGCCGGTGGGCCTCGTCGTCGTCCCCGCGCTGGCGACGGTGGAACGCGGCGACGGCCTCGAAGGTGAACGCCAGTGCGGCCTCGTGGTCGACGGCCATCACCACGAGGTCTCGCCGCAGCAGGGGGTGTTCGTCGAGCCGTCGGCCGAACACCTCGCGGTTCGCCGCGTGGACCTTCGACTCCAACAGCGCGCGCCCCATAACGCCGCAGGAACTCATCGAGTTGTAGAGCCGTTCGGCGTTCAGCATCGCCGACATCTGTCGGAAGCCGTCCTCGGGTTCACCCACCAGAGACGCCTCGGCTCCCTCGAACTCGATCTCGCCCGTCGGCACGGTGCGCGTCCCGAGTTTGTCCTTCAGCCGGCGAATCCGGTAGTTCGTCGGCTCCCCCGCGCTGTCGTGCGTCGAGACGAGAAACAGCGACAGTCCCTGGGTCCCGTCGGGTGCGTCCGGGCGACGAGCGAGCGCGAGGGCGGCCGCCGAGTCGGCGTTCGAGCAGAACCACTTCTCGCCGTACAGCCGGTAGCTGCCGTCGTCCTGCGGTTCGGCGACGACCTCGTTGGCACCGACGTCGGTGCCGCCCTGCCGCTCGGTGAGGAACATCGCCCCCGTGGTGAGGTCGTCGTAGTCGCGGGCGGTCAGAGCGTCGTAGAACTCCTGCAACGACCCGTCGTCGAACCGGTCGAGCACGAGCGCGGCCCCGGCGGTCATCGCGCCCGGACAGCCGAGGCCCATGCTCGCGGCGTACTCCATCAGGTAGAACTGCCCGAAATGGTAGGGAAACGAGACCGGCTCGTCGCGGCCGGGCGGGGCCTCGAAGACGTCGCTGACGAGACCGGCCTCGTAGACCAGTCGCTCGTTCTCGACGTGGGCCGGATGGTGTTGGATGTCGTTGACGACCTCGCCGTTCTTGTCGTAGGTGCGGAGGGTGGGCGGGTTGTCGTCGGCGACGTCGGCGTTGTCGGCAACGGTGTGGCCGATGAGCTCGCCGAACTCGCGCAGTCGTGACTCGCCCCAGTCGAGTTCGGCGGCGTCGCAGTGGCGTCGGAGTTCGAACTGGAGGGCTCGGTCGTGCGTGTAGTAGTTGCAGTGGCGACCTTCGTCGAGGGAGCCGTAATCGCTCGGGGTCTCTCGTCGACTCATTGACCTGTCGTCGGCTGCCGGTAGTAAATAGGTGCCGTCGCAGCGGGTGGTGTGGATGGTGGGGGTGGAGCGGCTGTTAGTCTTTGCCCTGTACGGGCCACTGCGGGAAGATCGGTTCCTCCAGTCGCTCTATCTCGTCGTCGGTCAACCCGACCGAGAGGGCCTCGACGTTCTCCTCCAGATGGTCGAGACGGCGGGGGCCGATGATGGGGGCGTCGACGACCTCCTTGTGGAGCAGCCACGCGAGACTGACCTGTGCTGGCGTCGCGTCCTTCTCGGCGGCGAGACGACGGACCTCGTCGATGACCTGCCAGTTCTCCTCGGTGAAGCGGTTTTTCGTGTAGTCGTCGGTCTCCGCGCGCGTGCCCTCCGGCACCGAGTCGTCGTCGCGGTCGTACTTCCCGGCGAGAAAGCCACCGGCCAGCGGCGACCACGGGATGACGCCGACGCCCTGGTCGGCACAGATGGGGAGGAGATTCGCCTCCTCGTGACGGTCGACGAGGTTGTACTCCGGCTGCATACAGGCGAACCGTTCGAGTCCCTCCAGGTCGGCTTCGTAGAGTGCCTTCGAGAACTGCCAGCCCGCCATCGTGCTCGCGCCGAGATAGCGGACCTTTCCGGACGTGACCAGATAGTCCAACGCCTCCAGGGTCTCCTCGATGGGCGTGTGGTCATCCCAGCGGTGGATCTGATAGAGGTCGATGTAGTCCGTCCCGAGTCTATCGAGACTCCCTTCCACCTGGTCGAGGATGTGCTTTCGCGACAGGCCGCGCTTGTTCGGCCCGTCGCCCATGTCGAAGTAGACCTTCGTCGCGAGTACCAGCTCCTCGCGGTCGTGACCCTCGATGGCCTCGCCGAGAATCATCTCGCTCTCGCCGCGCGAGTAGGCGTTCGCGGTGTCGAAGAAGTTGATGCCGAGGTCGAGCGCGCGTTCGACGACCTCGATACTCGCGTCGGGGTCGTTCATCATCCAGTCCTGTCCGGAGCCGAAGTTCAGACAGCCGAGGCAGAGCCGCGAGACTTCGAGACCGGTTCGGCCGAGTCGTGTGTACTCCATGGTTCTCCGGTACGTGGCGGGGGGTGATATACCGACAGCACCGGCGACAGACGGGAACGCCGACTCTTCGGCGTACGGGCGACCGACCAGTATCGGTAAGCCCGCACACGGCGAACGTCTCCGGAGTGACTCCCGGCTACGTGTCGAACACAGCGGCCACAGCGTGCGAGGGGAGATGTGGCAGTCTGACGCGCCCCTCGTCGCGCTCGACGACCACCGTCTCCGTGCCGAACAGTCGGTCGGTCAGCGTCCGCGCGCGCTCGACGTCCGCGAACTCCTCTCCGGGGAGCCGCCACTGCGGACCGAACAGCCGGTCGTAGCCGACGACGTCGTCGTCGACGCGGTACTCCATGCAGAGATACCGTACCAGCCGGTCGACGGTTCCGAACGCCGCGAACGTCCCGAACAGCACCGCGGCCGCGACGCCGACGGTGGCGATGGACGCCCCGCCGTCGGTCGCGAGCGTGAGGAGACCGAATAGCGTGAGCGGTGTCGCAAGCAGCAACGCGGCTGGCGAGCGCGCGCCGCGGACGATGCCGTCGACGAGGACGGCCAGCCGGTTCGGCCGGACGGTCTCGGCTTCCCCGTCGAACGTGGTGTCGACCGGCTCCCACTCCAACGGCTCGTAAGCGAGACCGAGGTCGGGCGAGGTCCGTTCGTCGTACGCTTCCAGTCGGTCACGGTAGACGTCGACGACGTCCGCGAGCAGTTTCACACAGAAGACGGCGACCAGCACGAACGGACCGGGCGCGCCCGAAGCGACGAACAGACCGCCGACGAACAGTGCCGAGCCGATTCCGGCCACGGACAGCAACGCATCCCGGAGCGGCTCCTGTGCCGACACCGACTCGTACTCCCGGTCGAGGAAGTAGCCGCCCGCCTCGACGGCACGGCCGAGCGTCACGGCGAGGATGCCGAACCCGGCCGTGGTCGTCGCGGTGTCACCCATCGGCGCGTCCGTGGCGGCATCGACCCCGCCGACGCCGATGCCCCCGAACAGGAGCCACGCGAGCCCGCCGATGACGAGCGTCACTGCGACCGTCGGGAGGTTCGCGAGTTGGACCGACAGCGGGAGCACGGGCAGGGAGACGCCGCCGCGTTTCTCCGAGAAGGCACCGACCACCAGCCACGAGAAGCCCGCGGCGTCGTAGTCGGGTTTTCGCTCCGCGAACAAGCCTTCGAGCGCGGCGAACGCCAGCCGGACCCCGAGTTCGACCCAGTATATCAGCAAGAGTGCGACCAGCGACCAGCCGAAGCCGACGACGCCGACCAACGGAACGGCGTTGAGCGCGACCAGCGCGAGCAGCTTCGCCCGTCGTTTCTCACCGTCTGTCACCTGCATGGCGGACGGTGCCGCCTTCCGCCCCGCCGCTGTTAAACCGTCTGATACGTTCCCCTCTCGGGATGCCGTCGCGACTGCCGTCCCGGCTGTCGCCCGGCGGGTGACCCACGGCGCACCCGGTCACCGACGGCCCGACCGCCTTCACACGACTTTTCCCCCGGCACGCAGTGGTCGGGATATGGAAACAGTCTCGGAGGGCGAACCCAGCGAGGAGTTCGACAGCCGTCGATGGTGGACGCTGGCGGTCTTCGCCTTCGTCGCGCTCGAAGGGGCCACCCTCCAGATGCACGGTGCTATCATCCCAGTTCTCCGAGACAGCTTCGGGACGCCACAGTGGCAGTTGGGGCTGGTCGCGCCCGCCGGGACGCTCGGCTTTCTGTTCTTCGTCGCTGCCGCCGGTGCGGTCGCCGGACGGTTCGACACCCGAAAACTGCTCCTCGTCGGCATCTTCGGGACCGGCATCGGCGTCGCCCTCTTGGGGTCGGTTCCGAGTTTCGGCGTGTTCCTCGCCGCCCTGGTCTTCCGCGGGGCGTTCGCCGGCATCGCCCGCGGCAACGACAGGCCGCTGTTGAGCCATCTCTATCCGAGCCGTCGCGGCCGGCTGTTCGGCTACTACGACATGATGTGGGCCGTCGGCGCGACGCTCGGCCCGCTCGTCGTCACCGCCGCGCTCTGGCTGGACGAGTGGCGGCTCGCGTACTACGCGCTCGCCGTCTCGTTCATCCCCGTCGTCGCCCTGATCTGGTATCTGCCGGCCCCGGACGTCGACGGCGGCGACGACCCGCTGACGCTCGACGGCGTGCGACGCATCGTCCGCAGCCCCGCCGTACTGGTGATGGCCACCGGTATCTTCTGTGCAACTGCCGTCGAGGGCGGGCTGTTCACGTGGCTGACGACCTTCGCCGAAGGCCGACTGCCGGAGTCTTTCGTCACGGTCTCGTTGAGCGTGCTGCTCGTCGCGTACATCCCCGGCCGGTTCGCCGCGGGGTCGCTCTCCGAACGCCTCGGCTACGTCCGACTCGCGTTCGCGCTCGGCCTGCTCTGTACGCTGTCGGCCGTCTACACCTTCGTCCTGGCGTCGGGACTCTCCATCCTCGTGGGCGTCTTCGGCATCGGTCTCGGTCTCTCCGGACTCTACCCGACGTTGCTCGCCTACGCGACCGAGAGCACCCCGGAGCACAGCGCGCCGGTGAACGCGCTCGCGCTCGTCGTCTCCTCCTGCGGAATCGCGGGCGCGCCAGCCGTGATGGGCTTCGTCATCGACGGCGTCGGCGTCCTCGCGGCGATGCGACTGCTGTTCGCCCCGCTCGTCGGTCTCCTGGTCGTCGTTGCCGTCGCCTGGCTCCGTATCGGGACGGCCGCTCGCCCCGGCAGCTGAGGGCACGCCTCCTGTGACCGCGTCGCACACCGCGGATGGCTATTTGTCATCCCCAGTCCACGTTGGCCCATGCAACTCCGCGAAGCGACCGAGGACGACCTCGACGTCCTCACTGAGTTCTGGTACGCGCTCGCGACGGAGATGGAACCGTATTCGGACCTCAACGAGGTGGTCTACGACGGTCCCGACGAGGTCCCTACCGACGGCTTTCGGCGACAGCTATACAGCGACGACGTGACGAACTATCTCGTCGTCGACGACGAACCGGTCGGCTTCGTCACGCTCCGCGACGGCGAGCATCCGTCGCGGCAGTGGTCGAGATACGTCGACGTCGTCGACCTGTTCGTGACTCCCGAGCACCGAAACCGTGGCTTCGGCGGCGAGGTCCTCAACCGAGTCCAAGAGATGGCCCGCGAGCGCGGCTGTGACCATCTCAAAGTCTCCTGCGAGTGGGACAACGAGGACGCGAGACGCTTCTACACGGACCACGGGTTCGAGGAGAAACAGGTTCAATTCGTTCAGCGACTCGCGGAGTGAGGCCCGTCCCGACCCTGCCGGCCGCGCTCGTCTGTCCACGGTCGCGGCTGTCCGTCGCACGTGTCGTCCTCTACCCGGGCGGCGGCCACGAGTTCCCGACGAGTGTTGACGTTCGTTGTCGAACGGCCGAGTGGACAGCCGTCCGGCGCGTCCGACGCCGATACCGCCTCGGTCGTACAGCCGTCGACGACCGCTCGCAGCCGGTGGTCGTCGGGCGTCCGCTCACAGTAGCCCTCTAACGCTGCCGTTCGGTAGACGGCGTGGAGCAGCTGCGGCTCGCCATCGGCGTCGACGGGAACCGTCGCGTCGGCCGCCGTCGCGGCGTGGCGTTCGGCGAGCCACGAGACCACCCGTGGCGAGACGAGTGGCACGTCGCAGCCACAGACGAACACGGCCGACGTGGAGACCTGGGCCAGTGCCCCACAGATGCCAGCGAGTGGGCCGCCACACCAGTCTGCGTCCTCGGCGTACCGAACCCGGTGTGGCAGCGCGCCGTCGACGACAGCACGCTTCTCCGAGGACCCCGCGGCGACGACGGGCGGCCGACCGGTGGCGGTACGGACGCGGTCGACCACCCGCTCGACCAGCGGTCGGCCGCCGAGTCGCGCCGTCGCCTTCGGCTCGTCGCCGAAGCGGCTGCTCTCACCGCCGGCGAGGACGACGGCAGTCACGTCGTCGGGAGTCATCCGTACGTCGAGTCGTCGAGCGACAGCGTCTCCAACTCCGTCGGGTCGTCCTGTGGTGCCACCGTCAGCGGTTCGAGTCCGACGACGCCTTTGACCGCCCGTTCGCCGTCGACGTATGGCCCGACGAACCGGGTCGGGTAGGTCTCGGTGGCCGCCAGCGGTTCACCGTCGCGGGCGACGGCGACCACTGCGTCGAGTGTGGCCGTCACCCCGAGACAGGCACGGTAGCCGTCGTCGCTCGTCACCCGCAGATGGGTCGTCGTCTCCGGGACCCCGGCGTCCGAGAGTAGCTCGGCCACCGGAACGCCGGTCCACGTCGCGGTCGTCCGCTCGCCCGAAGCACAGCTGATGGTACACTCGCGGTCGACGGTGGCGCGCGCTCGCAGGTCGTCGAGCGAGAGCGACAGTGGGCTGTCTCCGCCGACCTCGACGCCAGCGTCGGCTCCGCCGAACTCGTCCGTCCCGTCCGCTTCCGTCTGCGTCGAACGTGGCTGTTCGGAGCTCATCGTTCTCGGGTCAGGGGCGGGTTGCCGTGAGCACCCAGTCGTCCGGCGTCCGTCGTTCGACCGCGAAGCCCTCGATGTCGCTCGGCGAACGGTCCGTGAGACCGCCGAGGAACTCCCTGACGGGCGTGGGGTCTCGGTCGCTGACGAGCGTGAAGGTCGCCCCGCTGTCCAGTGACGTGAACCCCTCGGCGACGCGCTGACGGCGGTGCTCCGGCGGTTCGCCCCGGATGTCGACCGCGTCCGTGGGGAGGTCAAGGTCCCACGCCGTCGCCGCCGCCTCGGAGACCGCCTCGGCCAGCCGTGCGAACGCAGGCGTCGTCTCGCCGGGTGCGGGCGTCTCCTGGAACTCCGTCGAGAACGGCAGTTCGGCGAGGACGGCTGCGTCGAGGGTCTCCTCGACCGAGCTTCCCGGAAACAGGTCGTGACTGTCGCCACAGGACG
This sequence comes from Halogranum gelatinilyticum, assembly GCF_900103715.1. Taxonomy (NCBI): domain Archaea; kingdom Methanobacteriati; phylum Methanobacteriota; class Halobacteria; order Halobacteriales; family Haloferacaceae; genus Halogranum; species Halogranum gelatinilyticum. The sequence continues at coordinate 139,527 of NZ_FNHL01000005.1, forward strand.
GACAGGTGAACTCGCCCATATTGACGACCGCACCGAGCACCGGAACGTCGTTGTCGCGGAACAGTTCGATGCTCCGGGCGGTGTCCTCCAGACTCGACTCGAAGGGCGTCGTCACGACGACGACCCCGTCGACCGGGACCTCCTGGAGCGTCGTCAGGACGACGTCGCCGGTCCCCGGCGGGAGGTCGACGACGAGCGTGTCGTCGGCCCGCCAGGCGGTGTTCGTGAACAGTTCCGTCAAGGCGTCGTGGGCCATCGCCCCGCGCCACGCGAGCGGCGCGCCCGACTCCATCAGGCCGACGCTCATCACGTCCAGTTCGGCGTCGCTCCCGGACGCACGGATGGGAAGGGGGCTCCCCTCGTCGTCGGAGTGGACCGGTCCCGAGACGTCGAGCAGGGAGGGGACGTTTGGGCCGTGGATGTCAGCGTCAAACAGTCCCGTCGCCCGCTCACCCGCCAGCGCGCAGGCGAGGTTCGTCGAGACGGTCGACTTGCCGACGCCGCCCTTCGCGCTGGCGACGGCGATGACGGTGCCGAAGTCGGCGACGCCCCCCTCTCCTTCCGTCGACGGGGCGACCGGTTCGACGTGCGCGCTCTCGACGGCCGGGACGTCGCGCACCGCCTGTAGCATCGCCTGCATGATTCCCCCGGCGTTTTCGTCGCCGAACTCCGCGACGGCCGCCTCGACGGTCACGTCGCCGCCGTCGACGGCGATGGATTCGACCAGTCCCGCCTCGAAGACGTTGACGTCGGCGTCGGGATCTCGTACCGACCGAAGCGCGCTCTCGATGCGGTCTTTCAGTCCGGTTGTCCCGTCCCGTTCAGCCCGTTCGCCGGCAGCAGCGGTCGCATCCTGCGTGTTGCCGGTCGCATCTCGCCTGTCGGCAGTCGCATCTCGCGTGTCGGTTACCGCCCTGTTCCCGTCTCTCGGTGGTGGTGTGTCGTCGGTCATATCAGAGGTTCGGCGTACGGTTGAGGTCGTCTTCGCCCGGCAGCGTCCGGTCGCGCTCGTCGAGCGCGCCGCTGAACTGTCGGCGGAAGCTTCCCGCGTCGACCTCACGGGCGCGGGCGGCGGTTTTGCGGACGATGTCGCTCTCGTCGTCGTCGGCAGCGAGCCGGGTCAGCGTCTCCGTGGCGCGCTCGTCGTCGACGCCGCCGAGCAGATGGGCGGCCCACTCCCGGACCCGCTCGCTCGGGTCCGCGGCCGCCTCGATTAGTTCGTCGAGTGCGTCCTCGCCGCGTCGTTTGAACAGCGAGATGAGGGCGTTCCGCCGGGCGGCGTGGTGTTCGTCGTCGAGCGCGGCCACGATTGTCTCCTCGTGTGCGACTCGGTCGAGACGGTCCAGGGCGACGACTGCCTCCGCACGGACCCACGGGTCGTCGTCGTCAGTGCAGTGGACGGCCGTCTTCGCCGCGACCGCCCCGCCGAGTTTCGCCACCGCCTCGACGGCGAACTGCCGGACTTCGTCGTCGTCGTCGGTCGTCGCGGCACTGCTCAACGCCCGGACGACCCGCTCACTCTCGTCTCCGTCGTACTCCCGTTCGGCGAGCGCGAGTGCTGCACGGCGGCGTTCGACGGCGTCGTCGCCAGCGAGTGTCGTCAGCAGGTCGGCGACGCCCTCGTCTTCGACCGGTTCGGTGTCGCTGGCAGCGAGATCTTCGAGCGACGCCTCGCCGATAGTGACGTCGCGGTCGACCTCGATGTCGTCCAGCCCGACCGGCTCCTCGCCGAATCCGGGGCTCCGTTCGGGATGGAGCTGTGGGTCCGGCGGGCCGTCCGTGGCTTCCTCTTCGTCTCTCATCGCCGTTCACCTCCCGTCGTCTCGACGTCGCTACCGACGAGCAGTGCGACGGCGACGACGACGCCCAATGCCCGCAGCAGCGTTCCAGGGACGCCCGTGGCGAGGAGTGTCCCGACGGCGAGCACAGCGTCGGTGTCTCGCGTCCGGAACGCCCGTGTGAGTCCGGCGACGCCCCCACCGGCAGCGAGGACGACGAGTCCGATGGGCGCGCCGACGACGCCGCCACCGATCAGCAGAACGGCCCCTGCGACGTAGGGGACGCTCGTCGCCACCGCGAACGTCAGGACTGCTGCCAGTGCTCCGACGATGAGACTCGGTCGGTCGGAGCCAACGAACAGCGGCGTCGCTCCGACGCCGACGAGTGCCAGGACGGTCCCGAGCGGCCGGAACGTCCCGGCGGCGATACCGCCGGTCGCGGCCAGCGAGACGACGACCGAGCCGGCGAGGACGGCCACGACGCCCGTACGACGGATCTCGGTACGGCTGGCACTGCGACCGAGTTCACGGACCTCGGACCAGGCGACGAGGGTGACACCACCAACCATCCCGACTGCGGCCGGGAGCCACGCCGCTGGCGACGCGAGGGCGACCAGCCCGAAGCTTCCCGCGAAGGCGAGACCGACCCGCTCGACCGGCCGGTCGGCGGCCGTCGCGAGCAGCAGTGCCCCGAACGCGGGACCGACGACGGCCACCGGAAGCCCCACCGCGGCGAGGTCGGTGACGCCGCCGGGGAGCGTCCCCGGTGCGTTGTGGACGACGCGGTACAGCGTCGTCGCCGCGACCGACAGCAGCGCGAGCAGCCCCGCAGCCGTCCGAGCCGAGACCGGTGATTCCGCGGCGACCCGGTCGACGCCCGCCAGTAGCCGACCGTTCGCAATCTCGTCGAACTGGCGGCCGCTCACGGCTCTTCACCTCCCTCGAACCGCTCGCCGAGGTCGATCTGGTCGGCGGCGGCGAACCGGTCGACGAACGCGGCGAGTTCACCGTAGAGACCGGTCCCGGCCTCCTCGGCCATCCGACCGGCGAGCCCGCCGGTGAGTACGTGCAGATGGCGGTCGTGGAAGTCGAGCCGTGCCCGTGCCGCGTCGCTCGCTCCTTGGGCCTCGCGGCGTGCGAGGTAGCCGGCGAACTCCAGTTGGTACGGCAGGTAGTCGTGGTTGTCGCGGGCCGACTGGTCGACTTCGAGCCCGAAGTAGTCGTACGCCCGCGCGAGGTCGAGGTTGACGTCGTTCCACGAGGCCTCGGGCCGGTAGGCCGTCTCGTACAGCGACACCGGTGGCCCCTCGCTGTCGAGCGTGCCGTCGGTGCGGTCCTGATACTCCGAGTAGCCGACCGTGAACAGGTCGTTGAACCGCGCACAGAGCGTCTCGTGGTCGTCCTCAACAGTCAGGTCCGGCGGCTCGACCGAAAGGCCGCTCGCGTCGAGCAGTTCGCGGCAGGCCTCGTCGACCTCGCCGGCGACGAGCCGCTCGTGGAGCGACTCGCTCGGTTCGTCGAACAGCGTCGCCAGGAGGCTGTAGATGCCGCTGCGGGCGGCCGCCTCGCGGCCGACCTGTTCTGCGTCGAGGCGTTCGCTGGACGCCGTACCTGCGGTGTCGGCTGCGGTGTCGCCGGACACTGCGTCGACTGCGGTGTCGCCTGATGCCGTGTCGGCTGTGTCCTCGTCGGTTCCCGTCGTCCCGTCGTGTGTTGTGGGTGTCTCCATCTCGTCTCTCCTCAGTTCTTCCGCACCGCCTGGGCGGTCACCAGCGTCACGCCGACGATTGCGAGACCGGCGACGGCCCACAGGATGGACTCGTACGGCGGTCCCTGCGGTCCCGGTCCGAGCGGGAAGTGGTACCATTCGCTGACCGACTTCCGCCCCGACCGCTCCATGTGCGAGCCGTTCCACACCGCGAAGGCCACGTCGACGTCGTTGTCGACGGCGAACGTCGTCCGGTTCTCCGCGTTGGCCGCGATGTCCCGCGACATCACGACCGTCCACCGACCGTCGTCGTAGTGCGTCGACGTGTCCACCGCCGACCCCTCGAACGACGTCGTCGTCCCGGGCCCGCCGGCGAGCAGTTCTTCGGTCTCGCCGCCGGCCTGCCAGTACCAGACGTTCACGAGGTTCCGCGTGCTCCCCATCGAGATGGGCGGGCGGGCACTGGTGTTGACAGGCACCTGCACCGCGGCCGCATCGGCGAACTCTCTCGGCGCGCTGGCGTTGCGGTCGGCGGTGCCGTCGGCCCACGACAGCCGGAGATACAGCCGCTCGTCGGTCCGTGCGGACTGGACGCGCAACGTTTCGACGGACGTGTCGCTGGCGTTCGGCAGGCCGCTCGGGGCGCTCGCCATCGGGACGCCGACGGCAGGCACCGTGTCCCACGCCTCACCGGTCGGCTGCTGTGGCTGGTCACCGGCCGAGACCGACTCGACCGGAATCTGGTTCGCCGGCCGCGCCGACACCATCGCAGGGGCCACCACGGTCGTCAACACGACCAGACAGGCGACGACGGCGGCGACGACGCCCGTTCGCCTCGTCGACTCGCTCCGGTTACCCATCGTCGAACACCTCCATCCGGTACTTCCGGGCGGGGTTGGTGTCGGTCAGCATATCGAGCAGTTCGCTCTCGCCGCCGCGGTCGACCTTCTCGCGCTCGCGTTCGATGGTGTCCAGCGCGTCGTGGACACGCTCGCCGAACAGCTCTTCGAGATACTGCCGGGGGATGCGGTCGATGCCGGTCGTCTCGCCGTCCTCGGAGTGTTGCGGCGGTGCGAACGGCGGGATGTAGTAGACGTTCGGCTGCGTCTGGTACTCCGGATGCAGCGGCAGGGCCACCTCGTACTCTTCGACGAGTTTGTGGATGGGTCCCTGTTCGTCGTCGAGGAACCCGACGAGTCGCAGCTGCGGCGGACACTCCTCCGCACAGGCGGGGGCGAACGTCTCGCCCTCCGGTCCTTCACCCTCCAGCCGGGGATAACAGAAGATGCACTTCTCGGAGGTCTTCTGGGTGGCGTTGTAGTAGACCTTCTTGTACGGACACCCCTCGACGCAGTAGCGGTAGCCACGACACCGCTCCTGGTCGATGAGGACGATGCCGTCCTCTTCGCGCTTGTAGATGGCCTTCCGCGGGCAGGCCTCGACACACGAGGGGTGCGTACAGTGGTTGCAGATGCGCGGGAGATAGAAGTAATAGGAGTTGGGATACTCGCCAGCACCCTGGTCCTCGTCCCAGTTCGGTCCCCACTCGGGGTCGCTGTTGGGACGCAGCGGCTGGTCGCTCCCGTCGTACATGATCTCCTTGTGGTTGAACTCCCAGGCCTCCCCGTAGTCCTCCTGGTCGGGAATCTCGCCGGGTTGACGCTCGCTGTGGTCGGCGGACTTCCAGCCGCCGCCGGAGTTCTCCCAGTCGCGAGGATAGCCCTCGCCGGGCTTGGTCTCGACGTTGTTCCAGTACATATAGTCGCGGCCGCCGCCCTCGGTCCACAGCGACTTACACGCGACCGTACACGTCTGGCAGCCGATACATTTGTTCAGGTCCATCACCATCGCGACCTGATGGTCGACTCCCTCCGCGAGGTCGACCGACTCTCCGTTGCCGTCGCTCTCTGTGCTCATTCGTTGGTCCCTCCCTGCTTCCGCACGTCGACACGGACGTCGCTGTTGACGCCCGTCGGTCCCCAGTAGTTGGGGAAGAAGTACAGATGTTCACCCGTGTCTTCGGGGTACTGTACCAGCTGCGTCGGCTTCATGTACATCGGCACGAGCGAGTTGAAGTCGGTGTCGCCGGGGAACTGGAAGCGTTCCCACGCGAAGTACATCCGCGCGGTGCCGCGCTGGCTGCTCGGATAGAGCTTCGCCTGCAGTTCGACCTCGGCGAGGTCGTTGAACACCTCGACCGTATCGCCGTCCTCGATGCCGCGCTCGGCGGCGTCCTCGGGGTGGAGATAGACGACTGGCTCACCCCGCTGGAGCCGCAGGAGCTTCTCGCTGTCCCGCCACGTCGAGTGGATGGACCACCGGCCGTGGGGGGTGTTGTACTCCATCGGGTAGTCGCCACCCGTGTTCGTCGGCCCCTCCTTGTGAGTCGGCAGCTGTTCGCCGAGTTCGAGGAACCAGTCGTGGTCGATGTAGTACTGCTGTCGGCCCGTCGCCGTCGGCCACGGGTTCTTGTCCTGGACGAAGTCTTTCCACGGCGTGTAGGCCTCACCCTCCTCGATGTCCGAGGTCCAGTGGTCGCCCGATTCGAGCAGCCGCTTCGGCTCCTCGACGGTGTCGGCGAAGGTGATCTGCTCGTCGCTGTCGGCGGGGTTCGACTCCTCGGAGTGCTCGAGGATGTACTCACAGGCTGCGCGGTCCTCCGCGAGCGCGTCCTCCTCGCCCGAGGCCCAGTCGCGGACGTAGTCGTCGTAGATCGTCGTGAGGTCGATCTCACGGTCGAACTTCCGGTCGTCGATGGGCTCGACACCGCGCTCCGTTGCGACCTCCTGAATCTTCGCGGCGAGTTCGCGGAAGATCTGCCAGTCGGTCTTCGACTCGCCCAGTGGCTCGACCGCGGGCGTGAACGGATGCACGTAGGTGTGCATATCCGTCATCGACAGGTCGTGTTTCTCGTAGTGGCTCGCCGTCGGCAACACGATGTCCGAGTACATCGCCGTCGAGTCCATCCGGAAGTTGATGTCGACGACGAGGTCGAGTTTCGGCCACAGTTCGTCCTCGACGGCGACGTTCCCCTTCGCCTGGTTGAAGTAGTTACCCCGCCAGACGAACATCGTCGAGGGGTCGGGCCGCGAGCCATCCGAGCGCTCCTCGGGGTAGACCGGCATCCAGTCCTTGTCGATGGACTCGCGGATCTTCTCGGCGGTGTCCTCGTCGGTGTTGTCGAGGATACCCGCGTGGTAGTACGTCCACAGCGTCGTCGGGACGCCACGGACTTTCCCGGTCGGGAACGAGAGCGTCTTCCAGCCGTGGAACGTCCAGATCTTCTCCTGGCCGACGTAGTGGTCGAGGCCCGTTCCCTGCCTGCCGAGGTTCCCGGTCAGCGTGACGAGCAGTTGGATGGCACGGTTCCCGAGGTCGTTGTGATACCAGTCGTTGACGCCCTTCCCCTGGATGATCTTCGCCTTGTCGACCTCGGCGAACTCGCGGGCGACCCGCTGGTAGGTCTCCGTGCCGACGCCCGTCTCCTCGTGGACCGTCTCCGGGTCGTACTGTGCGAGTTCGTCGCGAAGTTCGTTCCACACGGTCCGGACTCGGACACTCCCGTCCGTCGTATGGACCGTCTGTTCGGCGTCCAGCTGCGGGTCGAAGTCGAGTTCGATGCTCTTCGAGTAGTCCTTCTGCCCGTCGCGCTCGCCGAGCGAGCCGGGTGCCTCTCGCAGCTGTCCGTCCGAGTCGGCCATGAGCAACATCCACTCCGGCCGGTCGGCATCGGTGTTCACCGCGGGCACCTCGCTCGCCCGAAGGAACTTGCCGGTGTCCTGCCGGACGAGCAGCGGCATATCCGTCTGCTCTTTGAGATGTGCCTCGTCGTGGAGTCCCTCGTCGACGATGGTCTGGGCCATGCCGAGCGCGAGTGCCGTGTCGGTGCCGGGTTCGGGGCTGACCCACTCGTCGGTGTGGATGGCCGTCTGCGAATAGTCGGTGAAGACGCCGACGCGCTTCGTCCCGTTGTAGCCCGCATCGAGGAAGTACTTCGCGTCGGGGATGCGTGTGACGTTGATGTTCGAGCCCCACGCGATGATGTAGTCGGCGTTGTACCAGTCGGCACTCTCGGCGTTGTCAGTCTGGGTCCCCCACGTGATGGGCTGGCCTGGCGGCAAGTCCGAGTACCAGTCGTAAAAGGAGTGGCTGACCCCGCCGAGCAGATTGATGAGCCGCGAGCCGCTGGCGAAGCTGACGGGTGACATCGCCGGGATGGGCGTGAAGCCGCTGATGGCATCGTAGCGGCCGTCTTGAACCTCGTCGACGACGTGCTCGGCGATCTCGGTCAACGCCTCGTCCCACGAGATGCGTTTCCACTTGCCCTCGCCGCGCTCGCCGACGCGCTTGAGCGGATGTTTGATACGCTGGTCGGCGTTGACGTAGTCGGTGTAACACGCACCCTTCTGACAGCCGCGCGGGTTCGGATCCGGGAGGCTCTCGTCGAACCGTGGATAGTCGCCGGCCTGTTCCTCGCGCCAGACCTGGCCGTTCTTGACGTAGACGTTCCACGAGCAGCTGCCGGTGCAGTTGACGCTGTGGGTCGACCGGGACACCGAGTCCCAGTCCCACTCCTCGCGGTAGAGGTCCTCCCAGTCGCGGTAGGGGTAGTCCCCGATGGGGTCGCCGACGGTCTGGAGTCCGTCCATCTCGAACAGACTGTCGTCCGTCGCCGACGCGCCACCGATGCCGAGGACCGACGCGACGCCGAGGCCTTCGAGGAAGCTCCGCCGGGAGACGGAGCCGCTACTCACCGACCCGTCGTCGTCGACCGGTTGGGCCGGTTCGCCTGCCGGGTCGCCGACCTCGGGATTTCGGTGGTCGTCGCGGTCCGATGCGTCCGATTCCTCCGCCGTCTCGTCGTGTGCTGTGTCGTTTCGACTCATTCCTGCCTCCGAACGAAGACCGTCGTCAGTGCTACTGCCGCGCCGACCACGCCGAGCGTCACTCCCGCGAGCGTGTCGCCGCCCGCGTCGAGGCCGAGGGCGACCAGCCCGAGACCGAGGAGCTTGCTGGCGCGGTCGAGGTGTCGGTACGTCCGTGCGGACAGTTCGATTCCGCGGGTCGAGTGGTCGGTACCGGCGTCAGTCATCGCCGGCCACCTCCGGGCCGCTGTTCGCCTGCTGTCGCTCGCTGTCGTCACGCAGCATCCGGTAGGTCAGATAGCCCGAACCTGCCGGAACGGCGACGAGCGCGACGGTCAGAATCGGGTTGATGACGCCCGTCCCGACGCCGACCGCCCGTCCCAGCAGGTTGTTCATGCCTGCGATAGAGGCGATCATGATGAACTGAACCGCCGCGACTCCGACGGCCGTCTGCCACGGCCGGGCCAACGGGTTCGCTGTGAAGTGGACCGGCTTCTCGTCGTAGTCGACGAACGGCCAGACGGCGACGAGACCGAAGACCAGCGTCGGCATCAACACGCCGCCGACGAACTCCGCCGACACGTGGATGCCGAGCACAGGGACGGTGAACGACAGCCACGAGGGCAGGAGCTTCAGGAAGCCGTAGACCCACATCAGGAACCAGTCGGGCATGATCAGCTCCGGTGTTCCCGCGGGGTTGTTCGGGCCGTACTCCGCGATGTTGTGGACCGGCAGGAAGCCCGCCAGCGTCGACAGCGTCGCCACCGTCAGGAAGAAGACGACCGCGCTCACGGCCGCTTGGTTCGGGAACGCCGGGAGCCCGACGACGACGCTGTCGTCGTCCTTTGACACCGTCGCCCCGCTCCCACCGTCGCTCGCCACGGCGTCGTCGGAGCGTTCCGCCCGCGTCGACGGCGCGGGCCCCTGGACGTCACTGTCACGAGGAGCTTCGGTGTGCTTCTGCCGGAGCAGGATGGCCATGTGGACCGCCAACAGCCCGCCGATGGCGATGGGGATGACGAGTACGTGGAGGAAGTACAGCCGCGGGATGGTCGCGCTCGACGGGAACTCCCCGCCGAAGAACGCCTTCCCCAGGACGTCGCCGACGAGCGGCACCGAGATGGCGAGGTTGTAGCCGATGCCCGTCGCCGTCGCGGCGAACTCGTCGAAGGGGAGCGCGTAGCCCGTGTACGCCGCCCCCATCGCCAGCCCCGCGAGACCGGTGCCGACGAGCCAGTTCGGCTCTCGCGGGTTTCTGTACGCCCCGGTGAAGAACACCCTGAGCATATGCAACCCGATGGAGGCGACGAACAGATGGGCCGCCCAGTGGTGCATCCGCCGGATGAACATCCCGAACGGGATGTCGTAGGTGATGTGCAGGACGCTCGCGAACGCCTCCGGCACCTCTTCACCTTGGAACTTCTCGACGCTCCCCTCGTACTCCACGTCGCTCGTGGAGGGTTCGAAGAACATCCCGAGGAACAGTCCCGTCAGGATGAGCATCAGGAAGCAGAACAGTGCCACCTCCCCGAGCAGGAACGAGTCCTCGGCGGGGAACGCCTTGCCGAGGAACTCCCGGCCGCTGTCGACGTCGAACCGGGTGTCCAGCCATTCGTAGGCGCGGCTCCCCGCGCCGTCGGCTCGGTCGCCGAGACGGTCGAGTCGCGACATCAGTCACCCCCCGGGCCGACCGTGCCGTTGAAGTCGCCCGTTGCGATGAGATAGCCGTCACTGGAGAGCGTGATGGGGAGCTGTGGCAGTGCCCGCGGCGGCGGTCCGCCGACGACCTTCGCGCCCGCGGTCGGGTCGAACTTCCCGAAGTGACACGGGCAGACGAGCGTCTCGCCCTCCTCGTTCGAGACCATACAGCCCGCGTGCGTACAGACCTTCGAGTAAGCGGCGTAGCCGCCGACGGTGTACTCGGTCTTCGTCTCGCCGCCGTACGCGTCCTCGGCGTGACGGACGAGCAGCGTCGGTGCCTTCTCGATACCCGGCCGCGGCTCGGGGAAGACGGTCAGCTTCTCACCCTCCGACAGTGCCGACTCCGTGATGCGGTTGCCCTCGCCGTCGACGAGGTAGATGCCGTCGGAGTAGACCGGGCCGGTGTAGGACCGCTCGAAGACGCGGGTCAGACCGGCGAGCGGCGCGGCGAGGCTGCCGACGGCGGTCATTCCCCCGACGGTTGCGAGCAGCTTCGCGTAGTCACGCCGTTGCAGCGCGGCCCGCGTGTCGCTGAAGATGCTCGGTCGGTACCCCTCGCCGTCGTCCGGACAGTCCGAACAACAGCCGTCACAGTCGTCGTCCGTGTTCGGTGTCTCCTGGTGCATCAGTGTCCCCTCCGTTCTGCGACCTCGACGTGTGGGAGGAACCACGCGTAGTACGCGACCGTCAGCAGTGCCAGCGAGACGAACATCCCCGTCGCGTAGACGCCGAAGTACTGCGTCCGCGCGAGCGTGAGATATTCGCCGGTGAACAGTGCCGCGAAGACGATGGCGAGGACGGTCAGCCCACCCATCGCCAGAATCCCTTCCATCGCGTCGCTTGCGTCGTGGTACTCGACGACCCAGCGGTCGTCGGTCCGGAACCACGGCAGTCCGACCCGTCCGCCGTCGGCGACTGCCGTCTCTCGCGCCTCGCTGGGGTCGTCCGGCCGCACCGCCGAGTCCATGAACCGGTGGACTGCGGTGAGCACGGCGACGAGACCGAACAGGGCGACCCAGACGATGACGCCGACCTGACTCGGTGCGAGCTTCTCGGGCGTGTCGACGATCTCTTGGAGCGGCCGCATCTCCGTGACGCTCTGGTCTATCTCGATCTCCTCGCTCGGCGGTTCACCGTGGAGTGCCACGAACCACATCGGCAGGAGCACGGCGACGAGCAGCAGCAGGATGACGGCCGTCTCGCGTTTCACGACCGTTCACCCCCTGCGACTCGTCGCCGACCGACTCCTTCGAGGGCAGCCGAGGGGATGCTCCACTCGTCGGTCGACGGACTGGTGGTGGACATACGTTTCTCGGTCTCATCTAACGCCGCGACCCCGGTAACGGACGGACCACAGCATAGTGGGTGTTTAAACGCCCCCACCACGCGGACCACGAAATCCCTACCACGCGAACTACAATACCCCACCACGCTGCCGGTGTCGCTCCGACGCCAGTGTCGCGACGGCTAGTCACGGGATGCCCACCGTCTTTCCCAGTTGTTGGGAACGCTCACCCGGTTTTTTCGGCAGTATCGACGACTTCTAGATAGAATGGATCGCGGCGTCTATGCGGAACTGGAAGTGACCGGCGACTCGATCTGCCACGTTGCAGATGCGTCGAGGCTGACGACGGTTCGAAGCGTCTCCCGGTCGGCAGCCTCGGGCGAGGACGTTGCCACCGTCGACTTCACGGCCGATACGGCCGCCGACCTCGGCGAGGTTCGGGAGGTGTTCGAGTACGACGACAAGACGGTCTACCGCGTCGCCCGTGGGGAGGGGGAGCCTCCACAGTGTGCATGTGAGGTCGTCGAGTGTCACGGCTGTCCGGTTCGTCACCTCCAGGCGGACGACGGCGGTATCACGTTCACGTTCGTCGCCAGCGACCTGGCGTCGCTCCGTGAGATCGTCGTCGACCTCCGCGAGCACTACGCTGGCGTCTCGCTGCGCCGACTCACACGGTCGGAACAGCCCGACGGCACCGGCGACCTCGTCTTCGTCGACCGGACGGTACTCACCGACCGGCAGTGTGAGGTCTTGGAGACGGCCCACGAGATGGGCTACTTCGACCATCCGAAGCGGGCGAACGCGACGGAGGTGGCCGAGCGACTCGACATCAACCGCTCGACGTTCGCCGAACATCTCTCGGCGGCGCAGTCGAAACTGCTCGACGTGATCCTCGACGAGTGAGTCGGGCTCGTCGTCGCCCGTGCATCACCGGACTACGGACCCCCTCGGCTTTTCAACCCCCACACGATGCGGGGCCAACACCCATCTGATAATTTAACGTCATTTTTTGTGACGGAGGCCAGCGTGTCACGTCAGTTCGTATTCACCTGCCCGGAGTGTGCACTCGAGACGGACGTCGACGGCGACATCCGCGCCGAACTCCTCGAAGACGGCTGTCTGCTGTGTGATGCGTCGGTGACCACCGACGCCTTCTCCCCACTGACCGGAACCAGCACGCGGTGAGGACAGGTTCCTGACGCAGTCACCGTCGAATCCGGACGAGGGGTGTCGCCCGCCGATCGATGTCGGTCGGAGAGCTACTGCTGGGCCACCGGCAGCCGCCCCCGGAGCCGAACACGTTCGGAACCAAGCCGACGGGGATTCGTCCCGTAGAAACCACTATGAGCTTCGCACCGACCGGTGTCGAGACCGACTACCAGCCACCGATGGCGCTGCCGCTTCGTCACTTCGTCGTGGGCCTCGTGTCACTCGTCGTGGCGGGGGTCGTCGGTGTCGCCGTGGCACTGGGTGTCGACAGCGCGCTGCTCCCACTCGCCGGCCTCCACCTCCTGCTCGTCGGCTGGGTTGGCGTCACCATCATGGGGGCGATGACGCAGTTCGTCCCGGTCTGGTCGGGGACGCAACTGCACTCCCGGCGACTCGCCGCACTCCAACTGTGGCTCGTCGCCGGCGGGCTCGCTGGATTCGTCATCTCGCTGACGACCGGGACGTTCGCAGCACTCTCGGTCTTCGGGGGACTCATGCTCGCTGGACTGTGGCTGTTCGCCTACAACCTCGTGCGGACGCTCCCACCTCTCTCCGAGTGTGACATCACCGAGCTACACTTCGCGGTCGCCGTCGGCTTCGTCGCCCTGCTCTCGACGCTCGGCTACGCACTCGCCGTGGACCTCACGACGCCGTTCCTCGCGGCGGTCGGGCTACAGCGGACACACGTCGTGCAGGCGCACGCGACGGTGGCCATCTTCGGGGCCGTCCTGACGACGGTCGTCGGGGCACTCTACCAGCTCGGGCCGATGTTCACCCAGACCGAACCGGACGGCGTCGACCACCGGCTCCGACAGTTCGAAGCGTGGGGCTACCCCGCCGGTGTCCTCTGTCTCGCCGGTGGACGACTGCTCGCGGTCCGGCCACTCGCCCGTCTCGGTGCGGCGCTGGTTCTCGTCTCTCTTTTGCTCGTCGCCGTCCTCCTCGCACGCCGACTGGTCGAGACCAGCGTCGACCCGTCGCCGATGCTCCGCCGCTACGGCGTCGTGAGCGTCACCCTGGCGGGCTGGGCAGTCCTCACGGCCCCGTCGTGGCTGCGGGACCCGCTCGACCCGGGCGCGACGCTCGGGGGGGCCGCGGCGACGTCGTTGCTCGTGGTCGGCGTCGTCGGCTTCGTCGTCCTCGGCACCCTGTACCACGTCGTCCCCTTCATCGTCTGGGAGGACGCGTACAGCGACCGCCTCGGCTTCGAGGAGGTTCCGATGATCGACGACCTCTACGACCACCGTCGCGCGTCGCTCGACTTCCTCGCGTTGACGACGGGGCTGGGCTGTCTCGTCGGCACACAGCTCGGACTGCTGCCGCCGGTCGCCCGCCGTGTCGGTGCCGTCCTCGCGCTCGGCGGCGTCTCGCTGTTCGCGACGAACCTCCTCACCGTCGTCCGACAGCACGGCGACACCACCGTCCCTGGGCTCCTCACCGGCCGTGGTGCCGACGACGAGCGGACGACGTCCGGCGGGTAGGCCGAACAGGTTCGGCACAACAGGGAGGGAATACGGCGACGAACCTCCGCCCGCACCATGGCAGAACTCGTTGCACTCGACGACCTCACCGAGACGCCGCACGCGGAGGTGTTCGACGGGGATCCGCGAACCGTCCGACTGAAACTCGCCGCTGGCGAAGGGGTTGCAACCCACCGCCATCCGGGGACGACGGTCCTCTTCCACGTGGTCTCCGGGGCGCTCACGCTCACCCTCGACGACGAGACCTACGACCTCGACGCGGGCGACATCGTCCGGTTCGACGGCGAGCGCGAAGTCTCTCCGGAGGCTGTCGACGACAGCGTCGCCGTCGTCGTGTTCGTCCCAAACTCGGACGACGACTGACCCGGACAGTTGACGAAACGCCGAGTGTCGCTTTTTCCACCACCGCAGAAGCGTTCGAGGTGGGCAGACTTCGACACCCTCACCGGTGGGTCTCCGTGGTCGCTACAGCGGTCCGTCGCGTCCGCCGTCGCGTTCGGTACCGCTCTCGTCGTCGACTCCGCGCTCGTCCTCGTCCGGGAGTTCGCCCGTCCGCCGATACTCGCTCTCGAGTGCGTCCAACTCCTCGTTTATGGCCGCACTGTGCTGGTGCATCGAGTCGACACGCACTCGGACGAAGTCGTACTCGTGCCGGTCGCTCAGTCCGTTCCAGGCACGGAACGACGCCTTCGCCAGGGCTAGACTCTGGGGGCAGAACTCCGTCGTCGGCGTGAACTCGGCGCGGAGCACGGCCGGGTCCTCGGCGTCGACGGCGTACCGGTAGCCGGCGTCGGGATGCCGCCGGTCGAGGTTCAGCCGGGCGAGGTTGTAGCCGAAGGTCACGTCGTAGACGCCGCGCTCCTCGAACAGAGCTTCGGTGCCTTCGTGGAACGCGACGTGGTCCTCTCCCCAAAGGACGCCGTGTCCTTCGAGGAACCCGCCGGGTTCGGGGAGGTTGTCGGGGACGAACTCGTCGATGTCGTCGAACTCGGCACTCGAACCGTCTGCGTCCGATGAACGGAGGCCGAACATCACACTCGCATGTAGACGCTCAGGCGTGCTACCTTTCCTCCCGAACATGTTCAACCCCTTCCCAGCGACTCGGAATCGGTGTCCCGGTTGAAGGGAGTCCCTCGCCAACACCGAAACGAGGTCAACGAACGATGACCGACACGCAGACCAGACGGGACGTGCTGCGAGGACTCGCAGTCGGCGGCGTCGGGATCGCGCTCGCCGGCTGTGCAGGAAGCTCCGGCTCCGGTTCCGGCGGTGGGACCACCGACGCCGGTGGCGACGACGGAACGACCGCGGGCGGGTCCGACTCCGGGTCGGACGCCGGCGGGTCGAGTGGCTCCGGCGGCGACGCCGACCTGACCATCGAAGTCGGTCCGGGCGGCGAGTTCAAGTACACCCCGGAGAGCCCGACGGTCTCGAAAGGTGCCACGGTCAAGTGGGTCTGGAAGTCCGACATGCACAACATCGTCATCGAGAAGAAACCGAGCGGCTCCGACTGGAGCGGCACGAAGGGTGGCTCCTCGGAGACGTTCGACGAGGGCTACACGTACACCCACACGTTCGAGACGACGGGCACGTACGAGTACTACTGCTCGCCCCACGAGAGCGTCGGGATGGCCGCCTCGATCACCGTCGAGTAGGCGGCGCTGATGCACCGCTTTCGAACCAGCTGTCGATTCGACCCAACCAATGTCAGACTCTACGTCGAGTGCCGACAGTACCGACCCGGAACGAGTCGTCGAAGAGTACGAGAACCAACTGGAGGACGTCCTCGCGGACGTCGAGGAGACGACGCCGCGGACGGACGACGACCTGTCGCTCGAACTCGCCGGCCTCCAACTCGACCGTCGGGACTTCCTCAAGGCCGGTGCGGTCGCCGGTGCGATGACGGGGCTGGCCGGCTGTGCGGGCAGCCTGCCGACGGGCGGTGACGGGAGCAACGCAGCCAACACGGGCAGCGACGACGTGCCCGAACACCGTGTTCCGCCCGGCGAGCACGACGAGTACTACGGCTTCTGGTCCGGTGGCCACTCCGGAGAGATTCGCGTCCTCGGCATCCCCTCGATGCGGGAGCTGACGCGCATCCCCGTGTTCAACACCGAAGGCGCACGCGGGTACGGCTACGACGACCAGACCGACGAGATGCTGGAAGAGGCGGGCGACTACACGTGGGGTGACAACCACCACCCGAACCTCTCGGAGACGGACGGCAAGTACGACGGCGAGTATCTCTACGTCAACGACAAGGCGAACGGCCGCATCGCCCGAGTGAACCTCAAGTACTTCGAGACTGACGCCATCACGGACGTGCCGAACGTGCAGGCGGTCCACGGTACCTGTGTCCTGAGTCCCGACACGAAGTACATCCTCGGAAACGGCGAGTTCCGGACGCCGCTACCGAACGACGGCCGCGACCTCGACAACCCGGAGAACTACACCTCGCTGCTCAGCGCCGTCGACCCCGAGTCGATGGAGACGAAGTGGCAGGTGAAAGTCGACGGCAACCTCGACATCATCGACTCCGGCAAGGAGGGACGGTGGGCCATCTCCTCGGCGTACAACTCCGAGGAGGCGGTCGAAATCGAGGGGATGAGCCACGACGACCGCGACTACGTGAAGGCGTTCGACATCCCGGCCATCGAGCAGGCGGTCGAACGCGGCAAGTACGAGGAGGTCAACGGCGTCCCCATCGTCGACGGGACGCAGTCGAGCACGCTCAACAAGGGCGACCGGCCGATTGTACGGTACGTCCCGACGCCGAAGAGCCCCCACTGTGTCGAGGTCGAACCGAACGGCGACTACGCGATGATCGCGGGCAAGCTCTCGCCGACCGTGACCATCCTCGACATCGACAAGCTCGGCGAGGTGTCGGACCCGGCGGACGCCGTCGTCGGCCGGCCGAAGGTTGGCCTCGGCCCGCTCCACACCACGTTCGACGGCAACGGCCACGCCTACACCAGTCTGTTCATCGACTCGCAGGCGGTCAAGTGGGACATCGAGAAGGCCGTCGAGGCCGAGGAGGGGTCGACCGACCCCGTCATCGAGAAGATCGACGTCCACTACAACCCCGGCCACATCCAGGCCGTGAAGGCGATGACGACCGACCCGGATGGCGAGTGGCTCATCAGTCTGAACAAGCTCTCGAAGGACCGCTTCCTCCCCGTCGGCCCCATCCACCCGGACAACGACCAGCTCATCCACATCGGCCAGGGCGAGAAGGAGATGGAACTCGTCGCCGACCATCCGGCGTATCCCGAACCCCACGACTGTGTGTTCGCGGACGCCGAGACCATCTCCCCCGCGACGACGTGGGACAAAGAGGACTACGCGGGCGAGAAGCCGTTCGTCACCGAGAAAGACTCCGGTGTCGAGCGGACCGGCGAGCAGAGCGTCCACGTCAAGTCCTCGGTCAAACGCTCGGAGTACGGCATGTCCGAGTTCACCGTCAAGGAGGGCGACGAGGTGACGCTCACCGTCACCAACATCGAGGACGTCCGCGACGTGATTCACGGCGTCGCCATCCCCGAACACGACGTCAACCTCGCCATCGCCCCGCAGGACACCCGTGAGGTGACGTTCACGGCCGACGAGCCCGGCGTGTACTGGATCTACTGCACGTACTTCTGCAGCGCGCTCCACCTGGAGATGCGTTCGCGGATGCTCGTCGAACCGCGCGAGTAGCCCGCCAACCAGCCGGCTGAACCCTATCGGTTCCGAGACCAGACCGAGACCATGACCCTACCATCCCGTGACGACTTCCGCGACCCACGGCGGACGCTCCCAGTACTCGCGGCGCTGTGTCTACTCGTCGCACTCGCGTTTCCGATGTGGACCATCAGCGTCCACGCCGTCCAGTATCCCGACACAGTGTTGCGACTCCAGCTCTACGCGTATCCACACATCGGGGGCGACTACGCCGAGATGGCACGGCTCAACAAGTACATCGGGTTCTACTACCCGGACCCGGTGCTCTGGGGGCCGAACTACACCCCCGAGCCGACGGCGGTCGACGTCCCCGAGTGGTCGCTCGGCCCGGTGGCCTTCCTCGGGGTCGCGCTGTCGAGTCTCGTCGTCGCGTTCGCCCCGGACGAGACGCGGCTCCGTCGGGGACTCCGCTGGCAGTTCGCCGGCACCGTCGTCGTCTTCGGCGTGCTGCTCGCGGACATCCAGTACCGGCTCTACCAGGCCGGCCACTCGCTCGACCCGGAGGCGCCCGTGATGGGTGTCTCGGGGTTCACCCCGCCGCTGTGGGGGAAGTACGAAGTCGCGAACATCACGAGCTACTCGCGGTTCGGGCTCGGGGCGTATCTGGCGATGGTCTCGGTCGGCCTGCTCGTCGTGGCGTTCTACTACCGCCACGAGTCGCTTCGGTTCACCGACCTCGCCGCCCGACTTCGACGGGCTCCCGGAGCGCTCCGCCAGCGACTCGGAAGTGCTCGCGGCCACCGACGGGACGCCGACTCCGCCCACTCGGGGGGTGAGTGACCGTGCGCGGCCTCGGTGTGGTCCGCCAGTATCGGGAGTACGCCGTCGTCGCGCTCGCGTGCCTCGTCGTCCTCGCCAGTGCGGGCGTGGCACTGGGAGCGACGGGCAGGGACGCGAACGGTGTCACACGTGTCGCAACAGCCGGCGATGCGGACGCCGGTGGAGACGGCCGCCGGCTGGTCGCCCCCGGCGTCGAGACGGGCATCGACACCGACCTCGAGGCGCCCACCGACGACGGCGTCGCGCGGGTCGGGGGTGACCGCTTCGAGACCCTCAGGGCCGCGCTTGACGCGGCCGACCCTGGTGACACCGTCCGGCTTCACGGGCGGTTCGACGGCCCGGTGACCGTCGAGACGCCCAACGTCACCCTCACGAGTGCGTCGCCGACGCGGGCCGCAGTCGTCGGCGACGGTGAGGGGACCGTCCTCACGTTGGCGGCGGCCGACGTCACCGTCCACGGGGTGTGGGTCCGGAACGCGGGCTGGGAGGCAAGCGAGAACGACGCCGCCGTCTGGATCACGGGTCACGGGAGCAGTGTCGAAGACAGCCGGGTGTCGAACACGACGTTCGGCATCTGGGTCGACGGTGCGACGGACGTCCGGCTGGTGAACAACACCGTCGTCGGCCGCGAGTCGGTCACGCCGCTCACGAAGCGCGGCAACGGCATCCAGCTGTGGCGGGCCACGGACGCCTACGTCGCTGGCAACCGCATCACCGACGTGCGCGACGGGGTCTACTACTCCTGGGCTTCGGGCGTCGTCGCCGAGGACAACGAGATGTGGGACATCCGGTACGGCGTCCACTACATGTACTCCGACGACTGCGTGTTACGGAACAACACGGCCGTCGACAACGACGTCGGCTACGCGTTGATGCTCTCCGAACGGCTCGCGATTCTGAACAACACGGCCGTCGACAACGACGGCGAGAGCGGCCACGGGGTCATGGTCAAGAGCATCGACCACAGCGTGATTCGGGGCAACGACCTGGTGGGCAACGAGAAGGGACTGTTCGTGTACAACTCGCTGAACAATACTCTGAGCGACAACCTCGTCTTGGAGAACACGGTCGGGGTCCACCTCTCGGCAGGGAGCGTCCGCGAGCGCGTGTCGGAGAACAGTTTCATCCACAACGACGAGCCAGTCGTCGCGGACATCAGCCAACAGGTCGCGTGGAACGGGACGGCGCGAGGCAACTACTGGTCGGGGGCGACGGTCGCCGATACCGACGACGACGGCGTCAGCGAGACGCGGTACCAGCCGACGGGGCTCGTCGAACAGCTCGTCTCGACGACTCCAAGTGCGCGACTCTTCGTCGACTCGCCCGCGTTCGCGCTCGTCCGACGGGCCGAGCGTACCGTCCCGATCGTCGAGGGGCCAGGCGTGGTCGACCAACACCCGCTGGCTCGCCCGCCGCACGACGAGTGGAGGCGATACTATGCACACGATTGAGGTCGAACACGTTCACAAGTCGTATGGTCCAGTGACCGCCCTCGACGGGGTCTCGCTGTCGGTCGAGCGCGGCGAGACGTTCGGGCTCGTCGGCACCAACGGGGCCGGCAAGACGACGCTCTTCCGACTGCTCGTCGGCCACGAGACGCCCGACGAGGGCGCCATCGAAGTGGCGGGCCACGCGCCGAGCGACGGTGTGGCAGTCCGAGAACACGTGGGCTTCGTCCCGGAGGACGCCGGTTTCGAACCGGCGTTGACCGGCCGGGAAGTGCTGGGCTACTACGCCCGCCTCCGCGACGTCCCGGCCGACGACCGCGAGCACCGCATCCGGCGCGTCCTCTCGACGGTCGGACTGGCCGACGCCGCAGACCGGACGGTCGACGGCTACTCAAACGGGATGAGCCGCCGGCTCGCGCTGGCGACGACGCTCCTGACGCAGCCGGACGTCCTCCTCCTCGACGAACCGACCGCCGGACTCGACCCGGAGGGCGTCGCGGACTTTCACGACCTCGTCCGGCGGGTCGGCGAGGCCGACGTCACGGTCGTCCTGACGAGCCACGACCTCCGAGAGGTCGAGACGCTCTGTGACCGAGTGGCGGTCCTCGACGGCGGTCGGGCCGTCGCCGAAGGGCCGGTCTCGGAGCTCCGAGCACGCGTCGGCGACCGTGTGACTCTCACGGCACGGGTGGCTGACAGCGACCACGCACGGGCTGCACTCGCCGACCACGCGGAGGTGAGCGTCGAGCGCGCCGGTGACCCGCTGGTCGTCGACTGCCCACAAGGAGAGGCGGGCGACGTGCTCGACGCGGTCCGTGCGGCGACGGCCGTCGACCGGTTCGAGGTCCGACAGCCCGGACTGACGGCGGCGTTCCGCGAGAGCGTCGACGACGGTCGTCGCGCCGCCGCCGGGGGTGAGACTCCATGACCGACGAGACCGACGCCGACGGACCGTACCACCCGCCGGCTGTCGGACAGGGAACCGACGACGACGGCGTGCTCCGCACCCTTCGTGACCTTCCGGGCGCACTGCTCGCGGCGCTGCCCGTCGGCTCGGGCAGCCTCGGGTCGACGCTGACCCTGGCACACCGCGAGTACCGCCTCGCCGCGCGGTCGCGGTGGACGCTGGGGCTGACGCTGCTCTTCGCGGTGGTCTCGGCAGTCGTGGCCGTGGCAGCGGGGACGGGGACCGCCGCCGAGCGAGTGGGTGCGGCTGTCGTCTCGCTGGGCGAGCTCTCGGTGTATCTCGTCCCGCTGGCCGCGCTGACGTTCGGCTACGCGTCGGTCGTCGGCCCGGCCGAGCGCGGGACGCTCGACATGCTGTTTGCGCTCCCGGTCACCCGGTCGCGGGTCGTCTTGGGCGTCTTCCTCGGGCGGGCGGTCGCGCTCGGCGCGGCCATCGCGGTCGGCTTCGGCGTCGGCGGCGCGCTGCTCGTCCGGTTCGCCAGCGGGGCCGCACTCGTCCCCTACGCGACGTTGCTGTTCGCCGCGCTCGGAGTCGGTCTCGCGGCGCTCGCGGTGAGCGTCCTCGTGTCGACGCTCGCCAGCGAGAAGACTCACGCGCTCGGGGGCGTCCTCCTCCTGTGGGTCTGGGCGGTCTTCGCCCACGACCTGCTGGCGCTGGTGCTCGTCGCGGTCCTCGACGTCCCGGACGCGGTGCTGACGGCGCTCGTCCTCGCGAACCCGGTCGACCTCTTCCGTGTCGTCGTCCTCGCGAGCGTCGGGACCACCGGTGGCGGGGTGAGCGCGGCACTGGCCACCTCGTCGCTCTCGCCGGTGCTCGCGGCGACGGCGCTCCTCGCGTGGGTCCTTCTTCCGCTGACGGCGGCGATGCGACTCGCCGGTCGGGCCGGCGCGCGGTGACTGACGAACGTCTTCGGGCCGTTTTCACTCGCTGGGAATCGCCGGACGTTCTTAGGATATCCCGTCCCGACCGTCGTATATGGCTGAGGAGGGACAACGGTCGAAACTCGACGAGCGACCGCGTAGCGCGACCGAACGGGAGTGGGAGACGTTCGTCCGCGAGAGCGAGTCCGACCCCTTGCGCCACGTCGGCAGCGTCACCGCACCGACCGCCGAGGTGGCTCACGAACAGGCCTCGACGCTGTTCGGTCGGTTCGCGACGGACATCTGGGTCTGTCCTGCGACCGAGGTCAGTCGGTTCTCCACGGAGACGCTCGGTGGCGAGCCTGGGGGCTCAGAGCGCGGTGCCGACACCGAGACGAACGCCGACGCCGCACCCGACGGAGGCTGTCGGCGATGATCTCTATCAGCAAACTCCTCTGTGGGTTGGACGCCGAGAGCGACGGCCTCCGGTACGACGCCGGTGGCGAGTCGAAGAAGCCACAGATCACCCAGCGGAAACAGCGCAAACCGGTCGTCGTCTGGAACCTCACGAAACAGTGTAACCTCTACTGTGACCACTGCTATGCGGCCGCCGACACCGAGACGGCGACGGGCGAACTCTCCACCGAGGAGGGCAAGCGACTGCTCAACGACCTCGCAGACTACGGAATCCCGGTCGTGCTCTTCTCCGGTGGCGAACCGCTGGTCCGCGACGACCTCGCCGAGCTCGTCGGCTACGCCGCAGACCGTGGGATTCGCCCCGTCCTCTCGACGAACGGGACGCTGCTCACCGAGGAGCGGGTCGAGCGCCTCCAGCGTGCGGGGCTCAAGTACGCGGGCGTCTCCGTCGACGGCCTCCGCGAACGCAACGACGCCTTCCGCGGCGAGGAGGGAGCCTTCGACGCTGCTCTCGACGGCATCCGGACCTGTCTCGACGCGGGGCTGAAGACGGGCCTCCGCTACACTATCACCGACCGAAACGCGGCCGACCTCGAAGGCGTCGTCGACCTGCTCTCGGACGTCGGCGTCGACCGCTTCTGCTTCTACCATCTGGACTACGGCGGTCGGGGGGCCGGCATCCGCGACGCGGACCTCCCGCCGGCCGAGAAACGGGAGGCCATCGAGCGGCTCTGTGACCTCACGCGCGACTACCACGAGCGTGGCGAGGAGATCGAGACGCTGCTGGTCGGCAACTACGCCGACGCGGCGTTCGTCGTCGAGTACGCCCGCGAACACCTCGGCGAGGTGGCCGCCGAGCGCATCTTCGAGTATCTCCGCCGCAACGGCGGCGACCCGAGCGGCGAACGGGTCGCGGACGTCGATTACCAGGGCAACGTCCACCTGACGCAGTTCTGGCAGGGCTACAGTCTCGGCAACGTCCGCGACCGGCCCTTCAGCGCCATCTGGGAGGACGACTCGAACCCGCTGTTGTCGGCACTGCGGAACCGAGAGGAGCACCTCACCGGGCGCTGTGCGGACTGCCGCTACCAGTCGGTCTGTCGCGGGGCTTCACGGCTCCGGGCACTGACGGCCCAGGACGACCTCTTCGCACCCGACCCGCAGTGTTACCTCGACGAATCCGAGATTCTCGGCGACGCCGGCACGACGCCGTCGGCTTCGGCCGACTGACCCGGTGCCGACTCAATCGAACCGGGCGAGCCGGAACGGCTCGATGGGGTGTACCGTCTCGCCCTCGACCGCGAGGTCGGCGAGCACCTCCCCGACCGCGCTGGCGAACTTGAACCCGTGGCCGGAGAAGCCCGCCCCGACGACGACGACGTCACACTCCGTCGTTGACATGGCTGCGCGATGGACTGCCACCTACGTCAAGTCATCGCACGCCGAAGCCACAAGCCACGTCTCCCAATCCGA
Organism: Halogranum gelatinilyticum; assembly: GCF_900103715.1. Classification (NCBI taxonomy): domain Archaea; kingdom Methanobacteriati; phylum Methanobacteriota; class Halobacteria; order Halobacteriales; family Haloferacaceae; genus Halogranum; species Halogranum gelatinilyticum. Next base: position 163,219 of record NZ_FNHL01000005.1, read on the forward strand.
AGCTCCGTCCTCCGTCGTCTCGCCTTACGCTGTCTCACCCTGTGCAGCTAGCCGCTCCGGCAACGGGCCGTCGTAGCCCTCCGGGACGTACGGACAGAGTGGGTCGCTCGCGAGTGGGTCGCCGGTGCAGGCGTACGCCCGCGACCGACTTCCCCCACAGACGGTGTTGAACGGACAGGCCCCACACTTCCCGGAGAGTTCCTCGGGGTCGCGGAGCCGCTGGAACAGCTCAGCGTCCCGGTAGACGTCGACGACGCTGTCTCGGTGGACGTTGCCTGTCGGTTCGGGGAGGAAGCCCGAGGGGTAGACCTCACCGACGTGGCTGACGAAGGCGAAGCCGTCGCCGGCGGTGATGCCCAGTCGGCGACCGATACCGTCCGGCGGCTTCTCGCCCGTACGTCCGTCACCGTCCCGTTGCAACGCGACCCGACGGTAGTGCGGTGCCTCCGTGGTCTTGACGCCGAAGTCCGCCTCGTCGTCGACCGTCGTGAGCCACGTCATCACGCGCTCGGCACGCTCCGGGGAGACGGGGTCGAGTGCCCGCCCGCGGCCCACCGGGACGAGGAAGAACACCGACCACAACACGGCGTCCAACTCGTCGACGAGCGCGCGGATCGCCGGCAGTTCGTCGACCGTCTCCGCACAGACGGTCGTGTTTATCTGGACGGGGAGGCCGGCCGCACGGGCTTCTCCAGCCGCTGCGACCGTCTGTTTGAAACTCCCACGCTCGCCACGGAACGCGTCGTGCGCGTCGGCACTCCCTCCGTCGAGACTCAGTGCCATCCGCCGGAGGCCCGCATCTGCCAGCGCTTCGACGCGCTCTCCGGTCAGCGACGCGACGCCGCTCGGGGTGAGCGTCATGTTCAGCCCGCGGTCGGTGCCGTACGAGACCAGTTCGGTCACGTCGTCACGGGCGAGCGGGTCGCCGCCGGAGAGGACGACGAGTTGTCCCGGGCCGAACTCGCGGGCGTCGTCCAAGAGTGCCTTTCCCTCCTCGGTCGTGAGTTCGTCGGGATGTCGGTTCAGCTGTGCGTCGGCTCGGCAGTGTTCACACGCCAGTTCACACGCCTGGGTGACTTCCCAGACCAGAACGAACGGCCGTTGGGTCGTGTCGATCTCGTGTGGGTTCATGAGTGTCTCGTCGGTGTCTTCTGTGGTCGGTCTGTGCGCTCAGTCTCGCGACGCGTCTCGTCGCTACTCCACGTGGACTCTACTGACGTGGCCACCGCAGCCACACTGGTCGACGTACTCGACCGAGACTGCCTCGCCGAAGTTGGCGTGGATAACAGGATATAGATACGTCGACGGATGGCCGAGTTCTTGGTGGGTCACGACGTTGACGTGGTGGCCGGCCGCGGTGTGTTCGACCGCTGCGACCGCCTCCTCGACGACCAGTTCCCTGTCGTCGGCGTGCCGTGGCTCCTCGAGGTTCACCGACCACGAGTTGTCGTGCATCCGGTCCGTCTCCGGGGTCGCCTCGCCGTCAGTCGTCTGGCTCATATCCCGTGCTTGTCGCCGGATAGCCGAAAGTCATCTCCCGAACGTGTTCGGCTTCGGGCGCGCTCACGTGGCGTACAGCGAGTACAGGATGACCGCGAAGCCGACGGTCGTGAACAGGCTCTCGACGGCCAGGGCCAGCGTCGGGTCGACCGCGACGAACTGGTCGACGACTCCGGCCAGGAGCGCCCCCAGCGTGACCGTCCCGAAACCGAGTGCGAGCGCTCGGAGCGCCGTCGACGACGTGCGCCGTGCCGCCCGCAGTGCATAGAAGGTGATCGACCCGCCGAGTGCCAGCGTGACGGTCTTGAGCACGACGACCGCCGTTACGACGTTCAGATTCATGTCTCTTTTCGCACCTCCGTCCAGAGGTCCGAGAGCTGCTCGTCCAGTGACTGTGTCGCTCGCTCGACCGTGACATCGAGCGAGCGGTCGTCGCCACAGGTGATGTTGACGGTATCGAAGTTCCGGACATACCGGGTCCGATGCCGACCGTTGGATCTGATTTCGGTCTGTTCGTCGATCAGGGAGGCGTCGCTGAGCAGGTCGAGCTTTCTGTATAGCGTCGAGCTGGGGATGTCACAGTGCTCGGCCAGTTCGCTCGCCGTCAACGCGTCGTCGAGCTGTTCGATGATGGCCCGACAGTCCGGGTCGTCGAGCGCGTCCAGGACGACTTGGAGGTCCGGCTCGTCTCGAGCGAACGGGTCACGTACCATGGCTGGTCTCGGAGTGGTTGCGTGGGTTATCATCGCTCACAGATGCGTCCTCTCGATTCCTGTCCGTCCCGAGTGACGGCGTCTCGCCACTCGCTGTCGGCACTCGGGGGCCGCGATACGGGTCGAGGTGTTCATTTTTCGGGGTGGTCGACGAGTGTCTGTTCGAAGTCCTCGACGAACCGCTTGACGATGGTCTCTTCCGCCCGGTGGAGCGTCTCGCTACACGTCGACTTCGCGAGGCCAAGTTCGTCCGCGAGGTCGGTGAGCGAACACTGCCGGGGGGTGTCGTAATAGCCCTGCTCGACGGCCGTCCGTACGAGCGTCAACTGTCGGTCGGTCAGGAGCTGTTCGGGCTCGACGTACTGGTGGACCTCGTTGACGGTGAAGGGGATACCGAACTCCTCCAACTGGTCGCCGAGTTCCGACAATCGGTGTTGTGGGGCGGTAATCTCCCACTCGGCAGTCCCCTCCTCAATGGTGAACGGCATCGTCAGCGGGACGCCGGAGTCCTGCATCGGGAAGAGCAGTAAGGGCATCGTCGTCTCGAACTGGACGAGCACCGTCTGGTCGTACCGCTCCAGAAGGTCGAGTTCGGTCACCGAGTCGTGGGTTTCGATGTCGGCGACGACGGCCGGGAGGTCGGGGGCGGTGATTTCGGCGAGGCCCACACCACCGTCGCCGTCGGTGTGAGCAGCGAGAATACGGACGCTCGCGTCGGGGTGTGCACGCGAGAGGTCACCGATCCAGATTCCCTCCGGAACCGTGATAGTGAGATTGGCTTGGGGCATCGGTGTGTGCGAATATATTCGGCCCACGTGGATACCAGTGTTGACGAACATGTTCGGGACTCGGCACGCCCGCGCTCGCTCGGGAAGCGACAGAGGGCTCCCGGACGGGTCGGGTGTCAGGTCCCGGCGGGCTCGCTGCAGCCGCCATAAAAAAAAACATCGTCGACGCCGGCCGTGGTCTACAGCTCGCGCCACACGACGGTCACGACGAGGTCGTCCGCTTCGACGGCCTCGTACTCGTAGCCTCGCTCGGACAGTTTCGGATAGAGATGCTGCGGCTTCCGGTCGCTCAGTTGGACGAAAACCGTCTCGTCGTCGAGCTCTGCGAGCCGTTCTAACGTGTTCTGCAGCGGCTTCGGCGGGGGAAGCTCCCGGACGTCCAACGTCTCGCGTGGTCTGTCGCTCGGTGCGGCGGTCTCAGCGACGATGCCTGTCACCTCGGACATATCTATGAACAGGGACGGAGAGACTGCGGTTCTTGTCCCGAAGATGTTCGCCCTTCCCGCTCGTTCGCTGGGCGGTGTACGTCCGACAGGGGCGTCCGGGATAGCGAGGGACCTCCCGTGACTCAGGTCACCCGAACGACGCCGTCGACGACGTAGATGTAGCCCTTCATCTCGAGCTGTTCGAGCACGTCGCGCGCTTCGTTTAGCCGAAACTCGCGCGCTTCGAGTGCCGAGACGGCCTCACCGTAGGTGACGTCACCGGCCGTGCTCGACACCAGTCGCTCGACGTGGTCGAACGCCTCCCGTTCGAGTTCGCTGAGGGGAGTCTCGGGGTTCCGCATGGTCCAAATCTCTCGGCGAGGACGGATAGTGTCTTTGCACGTCCGACACGCGTCACACATCTGACACGGCTGTCCGGCCGCGGACAACAGACGTTTCCGCGACAGTCCCGAACGGAGACCGACGAGTCTCCATGTCCCTCAGACGTGATCTCACCGAGCTGTTCTCGTTGCCCGACGATGCGGCCTTTCGGTCCCGTGCTCGCGACCGTCTGGACGACGTGCCGACCGACGGGCTGGACCGGTCAGTCGACGACGCGCTCGCCGGAGTCGCCGACGAGTTCGGCGGCAGCCTCACCGACGCGGTCGACCTCGATGAGCGGGACCGACGGCTCGTCTGGCGCGTCCGCGCGCTCGACGAGGCTCCGCTCGGGGTGACGCTCTCAGGACCGGCGTATCAGGACAACCCCATCCTCTACGCCAACGCGACGTTCCGCGACATGACGGGCTACCCCCTCACCGACCTCGTCGGGGAGAACCCACGGCTATTGCAGGGACCGGAGACGGAGCGCGCGGCCGTCGAGGACCTCCGCGAGGCACTCGCCATCTGGGAGCCGGTGACCGTCGAGCTGACGAACTACCGGAAGGACGGGACGCCGTTCCGTAACCGCGTCTCGCTCGTCCCGCTGGCCGACGAGACGGGGACGATCACGAACTGGCTCGGCATCCAGAAAGCCGTCGACGGCGACGGCGACTGAGTTCGCCCCTCTCGGGTACAAAGATAAAGTAGCGGTACGACGGAGATACGCACATGGCTGACCTCGAGATCGACGACACCGACAGGGCGATTCTGTACGCCTTACAGGAGGACGCCCGAAACATGTCCTCGGGCGACATCGCCGAACGGGCCGGAACGTCCGGCAGCACCATCCGCAAACGGATCCGACGACTCGAATCTACCGGCATCATCCAGGGGTACAACGCGCTCGTCGATTACGCGAAGTCCGGCTATCCGCTCCGTATGTTGCTCTTCTGCACCGCGCCGATAGCCGAACGGGGGAGTCTCGTCTCCGGCATCCTCGACATCGACGGCGTGGTCTCCGTCCAAGAGCTCGTCACGGGCGAACAGAACCTCCTCGTCACCGTCGTCGGCGAGTCCGACAGCGACATCACGCCCGTCGCGCAGGAACTGGTCGACATGGGCATCACCGTCGCCGACGAAGTCCTCGTCCGGAGCCACGAGACGACGCCGTTCGGCCGGTTCCACCCCGAACAACACGCCGCCGACGAGTAGTAGTCGGCGCGGGTCGACCCCAGTTTCTTCCGGTCACGGTTCGTGAGTGGTCGGCTCGCCGCGCTCCCCACCCCCGACCAATTCGTTCGCGACGCACCGCACAGCGACCGGAACGTTCGCCCCTTCGTTTCCATGGGTGTGACTGCGGCTGCCGTCCGACCTCTTCGCGGGCACACGGACGAGAAACACCTCGTTGGGCGTTCTGTGCTCTGATTCCCGCCTTCTGTAGTGTGTGGTACAGCGTCGCACGACCCGCGCACGAACTGTTCTAAAAATCATGAAGGACAGAACAAATTGGGACTGTAGAAGAGTTTAATAGGCATAACGTTCGTAGATGTGGGTAGATACGACCGAAAGCGGAATTCGGCACCGCGGTGCGTGACCGAACTGTGCTCTCCGGTCGACACGGACCAAGCAATGACAGGCCAAGAGCAGGCGACGACGATAGGACAGCTTCCGACCCCGACGGACCGGGACTCCCGTGTGCCCGCGGTGCTGACACGACTCGTCTGGCTCCTCTGTCTCGCGACCCTCGGGGTACTGGCTGTCCACCTCACTGGCGGCGGCCGCTGGGAACTGCCCGGACTCGTCGCTGTCGACGGTCTGACGGTCGTGATGTGGCTCGCAGTCACGTTCTTCAGCGGCATCGTCCACAGCTACTCCCGGCGGTATATGGCCGGAAACCGGACCATCGACCGCTTCTTCGCGCGGACCTTCGCGTTCACGCTGGTCGTGATGGTGCTGGTCGCGGCGGACAGCCTTCTGTTGTTCGGGCTCGCCTGGCTCGCGATGGGTCTCGTGATGGCCGGTCTCATCGGCCACGTCGAAGGCTGGAAACAGGCTCGTGCGGCGGCGTCGCTCGCACGTCGGTACTTCCTCGCGAGTAGCGCGCTCGTCGGCGTCGCGCTGGCGGCACTCTGGTGGCAGACCGGCGCGACGACGGTCTCCGGGGTCGCCGAGACCGTCGGCCCGACCGCCTCGACGGCCGTCCTCGTCGCCGCTGGGGCGCTCGTGCTCGCGGCGATGGTCCAGTCGGCTCTCGTCCCGTTCCACACCTGGCTGCTCTCCTCGATGACCGCTCCGACGCCCGCCTCGGCGTTGATGCACGCCGGGTTCGTCAACGCTGGCGGGGTTCTCCTCGTCCGCTTCGGACCCGTCATCAGCGTCGAGACGTCCGTCATGCTCGCAATCGTCCTCGTTGGCGCGCTCAGTGCCCTCCTCGGAAAGCTCCTGAAGTCGGTGCAGGTCGACGTGAAGAGCCGACTCGGCTGCTCGACGGTCGGCCAGATGAGCTTCATGCTCCTCCAGGTCGGGCTGGGCTTCTTCGGCGCGGCAATCACCCATCTCGTCCTCCACGGTTTCTACAAGGCCTACCTGTTCCTCGGCTCGGGGGAGGAAGTCGAACACACGAGTCCCGACGCGGGACACGGGTCAGCCCGGACCGACCCGGCCGGTCTCGCCGTCGCCGCGGTCTCCGCGCTCGCCGGTGGCGTACTCTTCGCCGCGCTGACCGGCAAGGGAACGAACTTCGACAGCGGACTGCTCCTGACCGCTCTCGTCGTGCTAACGACGCTGCACGCCACCCGGAACGCGCTGGCGCACACGTCGCTCCCGGCGACCTACCGCTACGGAGCTGTCCCGCTCGTCTTCCTCCCCGCCATCGCCGTCTACGCGGCGGTCTACGTCGGCATCGAACACGTTATGACCGACCTCCCGCTCGTGGCCGCCCCGACCGAACTGACGGTCGTCCACGGCGTCGTCGTCGCCGCCTTCCTCGCCGTCTACCTCGCCATCGAGACCGGCGTCCACAAGTCCAGCGGACGGCTCTACGTCGCGCTGCTGAACGCCGCTCAACCCTCGTCCGATACGCTGCTCACCGCCACGGAGGACTACAATGAGTACTGAAACCGACATCCACGTCCGCGACAGTATCGAGGCGGCGGCCGACGCCGTCGGCTCGCTCTGGCCGCTTCACTCGTTCGTGACCGCCAACCCGCTCGCCGGGTTCGAAGACCACCCCTTCCACGAGGCCGTCGCGGCAGGTGAACGCCTGCGCGACGGCGACGGCTACCCGAGTGCCGCCGTCTTCCGGTCTGCGTGGGAGAACGGCCAGATCGACCCCGAGTTCCTCGAAGCCGAACTCGCCGAACACGGCTACCGGGGCGACCCAGAGGCCCTCCTCGAGCAACTGGCCACCGCGGAGACGGCTTCCGACGAGCGCGAGGACGGCGAGACCCCGACCGACCACGTCGACCGCGTGCTGACCAAGTGGCTCGCCGCGTTCCTTGACCAGGGCAAGGCCCACTGGTCGATGCCCGGCCGCGAGCAGGGCTTCTACACCGCCGTCCGGCGGCTGGCCCGTCACGACAGCCGGATTCCCGACGCCGAGCGGCTGGCCGAGCTCCCCGACGACCCCGTCGCGGCCGTCGAGACGCTGCTCGACGACTACCCGACGGCAGAGTGGCAGACGGTCTTCGAGTATCAGCTGTCGGCACTGCCCGGCTGGACCGGGTTCCTCAATCAGCGTATCGACGCCGACGACGAGTGGCAGGCCGAGAACCCGGTGACGCTGCCCGGCTATCTGGCCGTCCGGCTGGCGGTGGCCGACCTGTTCGACGCCCCGATCCTTCCCCCAGCAGACGAGTCACTCGCGACGGACGGATTCGACGATAACGAGGACGAGGTCCCGCTGGCCGAAGCCTGGCTCTCCGCGTGGGAGGCGACGTACCGCGACGAACTGGTCGGAGCGGTCGAGGACGCCAGTGCGAGCGTCGAAGACGAGGAAGGGGACGGCACGCGTCCGGACGCGCAGTTCGTCTTCTGTATCGACACGCGCTCGGAGGTCATCCGCCGCCACATCGAGGCGACGGGCGACTACGACACGCACGGCTACGCCGGGTTTTTCGGCGTCCCGATGCGTCACTCGGCGTACGACTCGGACGTGACCGTCGACGCCTGCCCGCCCATCGTCGACGCGGCCCACCGTATCGCCGACCGGCCGACGGGCGACCACGAGGAGACCCGCCACAGCCACGACCACAAGACCGGTCTCCTCGCCGCTGGCAGAGAGACGCTCGAATCACTCAAGGGCAACGCGGCGACCGCGTTCAGCCTCGTCGAGACCGCCGGAGCCGGCTACGGGGTCGCGCTGGCCGCCCGGACGCTCGTCCCCGACCGCGTCTCCGACCTCCTCGCCGCCGCCGACGACCGCGTCCCGGCCGAGCGCGAGTTCTGTGAACCCTCGGTCGACTACAACCCCGACTCGGTCAACGAACTCCGCGAGGGGCTGACGCTCGACGAGCAGGTCGAATATGCCGAGTCGGCCTTCGACCTCATGGGTTGGGAGCAGTTCGCCCGCGTCGTCGTCTTTGCGGGCCACGCCAGCCAGACGGCGAACAACCCGTTCGGGTCGAGTCTCGACTGCGGAGCCTGTGCTGGCAACCCCGGCGGCCCGAACGCCCGCGTGCTCGCGACCATCTGTAACGACGAGGACGTGAAGGCGGAACTCCGCGAGCGTGGCCACGACATCCCCGAGGACACCCTCTTCGTCGCGGGCGAGCACAACACGACGACCGACGAGGTCGAACTGTTCGACGGCGCGGTTCCGACGACCCACGCCGACGACCTCGACAGACTCCGCGCGGACCTCGAAACCGCTCAGGCCGGGGCGGCCGCCGAGCGCGTCGGCGACGACGCAGACGGCGACGCCGTCCGCGAGGCGACGCGCCGCGCCGCAGACTGGGCGGAGACGCGCCCCGAGTGGGGACTGGCGGGCAACGCGGGCTTCGTCGTCGGCCCCCGCTCGCTCACCGACGGTCTCGACCTCGACGGCCGGGCCTTCCTCCACTCCTACGACTGGCAGACCGACCCCGAGGGCGACGCGCTGGAAGCCATCGTGACCGGCCCGCTCGTCGTCACGCAGTGGATCAACAACCAGTACTACTTTGCCACCGTCGACAACGCGGCCTACGGCAGCGGTTCGAAGGTGACGCACAACCCCGTCGGCAACGTCGGCGTCTACCAGGGCAACGGCGGCGACCTGATGACCGGTCTCCCGCTACAGTCGCTCATGAGTGCCGACGACGACCCGTACCACCAGCCGCTGCGGCTCTCGGCGGTCCTCCACGCGCCGGTCGACCGCGTGACGGAGATTCTGGCCGACCATCCGGCGGTCGCTGGGCTGCTCGACAACGGCTGGCTGTCGCTGACGGTCGTCGACCCCACGCAGGAGCACCGGAGCTTCCACTACGAGGGCGAACTGGAGTGGACGCCCGCCGCTTCGGAGTCGGCTGCGGAGCCGACGGTGCCGACCCCCGAACGCTCGGCACCCATCGCCGCGGACGACTGAGCCGCAGAGTCCGTCCGTCGGCCGACGCCGTCGCTGTGCGAACGTTTTCTCCCTGTTCAAATCGGCCGGTTCGACAACGACGAGTAACGTCTCTGCCTACTCCGTGAACGGTGTCGCTCCGGCGTCGATGCCGACGAGCGTGATGGTGCGCATCTCGACGTCCTCGAAGACAGCCCCCCAACCGCCGACCTCGACGAGGCTGTCGTCGGTGTCGAGGGTCACGGTCTTGTAGGCACTGAGGTCCGAAAGCGCCAGCCGCGACCGCGGCCGGTCGTCGCCGAGATACGAGAGGTCGACGACAGTCCCCTCGACCGAGGTCTCGCGCTCGGTTTCGAGGTCGATGCCATCGACGACGACCCGGAGTTCGTAGCCGTCCTGCCAGAGGCCGTTGCAGTCACGGACGAACTCCTCCATCGCGACGTAGGTGAACCGCTCGGGGTCGTCGGCGTAAACGGTCGGATAGAGGTCCCACAGACAGGTGAGGTAGTACCAGTGGAAGACGAAGGGGAGGATGCGGTCGTAGACGACGACGCCGTAGTCCTCGTCGGCACGGGTGTTCGGCGCGAAACAGGTCCGGTCGCGGTCGATGACGACGAGGAACGGCCCGGGAATGCTACACGCTCGAATCTCGGAGAATGCTCCGGTCGGGTCGAACCCCTCGGGCGGGGTCTGGCCGTCGTCGACGTAGACTGACGCGCGGACGACGACACCACGCTCGCGGGCTTCACGGAGTTCCGGTATCAACAGTTCGAACTGCTCGTACGTCCCTGCTAGCTCGACGACCGTCTGGGCGTCGCTGATGAGACTGCGGGCGTTCTCGACGGCCGTCTCGACGCGCTTGGTCACGCTGACCCGGGAGTCCATCCGCTCGGGTTCACGGTAGCGCTCGCGAATCTCCTCGGCGGCGTCGTGCAGAAGTTCTCCCCGCGATTCGAGGTCGGTCATCGACTCGTCGGGTTCGCAGGGGCGGACGTACAGTTTGTCGCGCTCGATGGTCTCGACGTAGCCCTTCGTTTCCAGACTCCGGAGTACGTCGTAGACCTGCGAGACGGGGACGGCACTCTCGCGGCCGACGTCCACTGCAGGCGAGACGCCCATCTCCAAGAGCGTGAGGTAGGCGTCCGCCTGATACGACGTCAAGTCGGCGTACTCCAGTGCCTGCGAGAGCGTCTCACGGTCCATGGTGGCTCCCTGTATGTCTCAATATATGAAGGTTCGGAGGGAGAGAGTGGCCGCTCCGCTCGGCGGCGAGGGCGTGTGGACTGAGATCCGGTTGTTTCGGCCTACGCGCGTTCCTCGGCTAGTTCACGCGCCGCGGCCGGGGATACGGTGGTCGCCGGTACAGTTGCTTCGGGATCGGAAGACTCCGCCGCCAGTGCCCGTTCGAGACCGCGTTCGAGGCCCCACTCGTCGATGTGGCCGTCGACGTACTGTCGGGTGACTTGCTCGAGAGGACTCGGGATGCGTGACGCCCGGACCAGATAGCGGTCGACGCGTCTCGTCACGGCCAGCCAAACACACGCGAGCAGTCCTGCCGATACGAGGCCTAGTCCGCCGACGGCGGCGATGGTGGACGCACTCCCTTCGCCGACGAGCAAGAGCGTGGCCGTGGCGAGGACGCCGACGAGGACGAGAAACGAGAGAGCAAATCCCGCGAGTGCTACGACGCCGACAGCCCCGAGCAGATACAAGACGGCCCGTGCGACCGCCACCAGCTGCGGATATCTCGTTCGTGACTCCATCGTCCGACTCTACTACTGCTGGCGACAAAACCCTGTATCTCGTCGCGTCGAGATAGTCCGGTGATCCCGACCGTCCGGGCGGAACCCTCTTGTCGGTGGCTTCCCGCGAGTCTGTATGCGCCAGAACTTCCTGTCGGTCCTCTTCGCGCTCGACGCCGTCCTCTTGGTGCTTCTCGCAGTCGGCTTTCTGTTCGTAGAGCCGGGGTCGACCGCCTACGCGATCTCGCAGGTTTCGCTCGCCATCATCTTGTTGACACTAGTCGCCATCGGTGTCGCCATCCGTCGAGGCGTTCAGTTCTACGAACCCTGACCGATACGCTCCGTCGGAATACCGGCCGTCCGACCGCCTCGTTCTGATCATGTCAGGAAACATATTTATCGGGTGCCTACATCAAAAGTATCATCAAAAATACATACATACGACCCGCAGAATTGCCTCTCTATGTCCAACGATCACACAGTGGACGCACAGAGAGACCTTCGAAAGACACGCCGCCGGTTCATGCAGGCGGTGGGGGCTGCGGGAGCCGCTAGCATCGCTGGCTGTGCTGGCTCGAATCAGGATGCGGTGTCGACCGACGAGTCGGCAACCGAGTCGAGCGGTGACGGTAGTGACGGCGGTGACAGCGAGACGACCCAAGATTCGATGCAGATGACAGACCGGACGTTCACCACTGCGACGACGTCCGTGCCGAAGGACATGCAGTTCAACCCCTACGGACAGAAGTACCCCGATCGCGCTGCACTCGCCATCTTCGAGAACCTGCTCTACGTCAACGAGGCGTCGAGTACGTTCATGCCGGGCATCCTCGAGTCGTGGGACATCGGGTCGGAGACAGTCACCCTCTCCGTTCGCGACGGATACCACTGGCACAGCGGTGAGGCGGTCACCGCCGAGGACGTCGCGTTCAAGCTCGAACTGGAGATTCACAACGGGGCCGCCATCAGCAACGTCGTCGCCGCCGAGGACGTGACCGTCGCCGACGAATCGACGGTCGAACTCGGTCTCAAGCGTGCGGTCTCCGACAAGGTGTTTCTCTACTCGCTGAAGCCCATCGCGCTTGACACGCCGCCCGCGGAGTTCCAGGAGTTCCTCGACGCCTACCGACAGGACGGCGAAGCACCCGAACTCGCCGAGAAAACGCTCGAAGAGCCGAACGGTACGGGGCCGTTCCAGTTCGTCCACGCACGGAACCAAGAGCTCGTCACCGAGCGCTTCGCCGACCACCCCGACGCGGACAAGATCAACTTCCCACGGATGAAGTGGAGCTACCTCCAGTCCAACCAGAAGCAGTGGACGGCACTTCGGAGCAACACTATCGACGGCATCGACAACGTGTTCACGCCCGAAAACATCGCGCAGTCCTACGGCGACCACATCCGAGAGATCCAGATGCCCGCCAACTGGGGGATGGGCGTCATGTTCAACCACGAGCACGAACACTACAGCCAGCAGAACGTCAAGCAGGCGATCCAGTACGTCATCGACCGCGAGAAACTCGCCCAGACTGCCGGTGGGAAGATGCACGTCCCCGTCGAGGTCCCCTCCGGGCTCCCGGGGAACTTCGACGGCAGCTACAAGGAGTGGCTCGGCGAGTCGCTGTCGGACTTTGACGCCTACGAACCGAACACCGAGAAGGCCGCCCAGCTCCTCAACGAGGCCGGCTTCTCGAAGCAGGACGGGTCGTGGGTCGACGCGAACGGCAAGCCCCTCGAGTTCCCGTACAAGATCCCGTCCGGCTGGAACGACTGGACCGCCGGTGGGCAGTCCATCGTGCAGGACCTCAACGACTTCGGCATCGACGCCTCGCTCAATCCGAGTCAGTCCTACTGGGGCGACATCTACGGCAACCAGGAGTACGTTGTCGCCGGCCTCGGCTGGCCGGACGGCAAGCTCTACCCGTACTTCTCGCTGAACAAACTGCTCAACGGCACCCGCTCGCGTGACATCCTGAAGTTCCCGCGGGAAGTCGAGGTGCCGCCCATCGGCGAGCCCGAGGGCGAGACGCGCACTGTCGAACTGGAGGCCGAACTGCAGGAACTCGCCGGACTGACTGGCGAAGAAGCAAAGCAGAAGACCCAGGAACTCGCGTGGGTCGTCAACCAGCATCTCCCGATGGCTCCGCTGATGGAGAAGGTCGACCAGTCGTGGGTCACCACTGACGACTGGAACACCGTCACGGCCGACGACGAGGACGCCATCGTCGACTGGCCGCAGTACTACCTGCCCCGCGAGGGCAAGCTGACCGCCAAGCCGGAGTAAGTCATGTACGACTACTTCGTCAAGCGGACCGGGCAGGCACTCTTCACGGCGTTCGTCGTGGTGTCGCTCTCGTTCGCACTGGTTCGGCTCATGCCGGGCAACCCGGCCGACCAGCTCCGCGGCCAACTCATCCGGAACAACCCCGACCTCTCCCAACAGGAAATCAACCGCCGGGTCGCCAACTACATCAACATCGATGTCTCCGCGCCGCTACACGAGCAATATCTCTCGTACATCGCGGGTATCCTGCAGGGTGACCTCGGCCGGTCGATCAGTCAGAACGCCCCCGTTTCGGAGATTCTGGGGCAGGCACTGCCGTGGACGGTCTTCGCGTTCTCGGTCGCCATCCTGCTCATGTTCGCCGTGGGTATCGCTCTCGGGGCGGTCATGGCCTACCAAGAGGGCAGCCGCTTCGACGTCGGGACGACTGGTCTCGGAATCGTCCTCAACTCGACGCCGAACTACGTGACCGCGCTGTTGTTCCTCTACGTCTTCGGCTACACGCTCGGCTGGTTCCCGACGAGCGGGCAGATCTCCTCACAGGTCGTGCCCATCGTCGACCCGCTGCAGCCGGTCGCGACGTTCCAGTTCGTCGCCGACGCGGTCTACCACGCGAGCCTGCTCATCGCTGCCGTCGTCATCACCGGTTTCGGTGGTGTCGCGCTGGCGATGCGCGGCAACAGTATCCAAGTACTCGGCGAGGACTACCTCCGGGTGGCCCGCCTCCGCGGGCTTTCGGACACCCGAATCGCGCTGCGCTACGTCGCCCGCAACGCCATCCTCCCGATGTACACGGGCCTGCTGCTGGCCTTCGGCGGCGTCATCGGCGGTTCGGCCATCCTCGAGCAGGTGTTCACCTACCCTGGACTCGGCTACTACATCGTCGCCGCCGTCGAGGCGCGCGACTATCCGCTGATGATGGGTGGGTTCGTCCTCATCACGCTCGCCGTCGTCGTCGGCGCGTTCATCGCCGACCTGACGTACGGCTTGGTCGACCCGCGTGTCTCCACGGGTGGTGACGCATGAGCCGCGAGAACCACACCAACAGCCTCGCTGCGGGGGGCTTCGGCACTGTCGCCGACTCTTCGCTGAGCCGGACCGAACGGACACGTCGCCTGTTCGACCTGTGGCTCCTCGCACCCCTGCGGGTCGTCTGGGACGACACGCGCGCCCGAATCGGTGCGGTGCTCGTCGTCGGCTTCGTCTTCATGGGCGTCGCCGGTCCGACGCTCGTTGCCGAGCCCCGAATCGGGCAGGGTGCGATTCTCGTCGGCCCCTTCCACGGCGGGGTCGTCGGTGGGAGCTGGTACGAGTTCAGCTCGACCTCTCTGTTCGGCGTCGCGGTCCCGTGGCTGGCGTTCAACTGGCCACTCGGCACCGACAACGTCGGCCGCGGCATCCTCGAGCAGGTCGTCCACGCGACCCCGCGGATGCTCACGATGATTACGAGTGCCGGGCTGTTCGTCACCGTTCTCGGAACGAGTGTCGGCGCGCTCGCCGGATACAGTGGCGGCCGCGTCGACCAGGCACTCTCGACGGTCATCGACATCGTGATGACGCTGCCGGGGCTGCCCCTGCTTCTCATCCTCGTCGCACTGCTCGAACCGAGCAACCCAATCGTCCTCGGGCTCGTGCTCTCACTGCAGGCGTGGGCCGGGATGGCTCGCGCCATCCGCTCGCAGGTGCTGACGATCCGGTCGACCTCGTACGTCGAGTCGGCCCGCGCGATGGGGCTGTCGACGCCGACCATCGTCGCGAAGGAGGTCGTCCCCAACATCATGCCGTTCGTGATGATCAACATGGTCAACGCGATGCGCGGGGTCATCTTCGCCTCCGTCGGCCTGTACTTCCTCGGCCTGCTGCCGTTCAGAGAAGTCGTCAACTGGGGTGTCATGCTCCAGCTCGCCTACTCCAACGGCGGTCTGCTCACGCTCGACGCCGCCCACTGGCTGCTCGTGCCGATGGTCGCCATCGTCCTCTTGTCGATGGCACTCATCCTCTTCGCACAGGGGATGGACCGGGTGTTCAACCCGCGCGTCCGTGCTCGTCACGCGAACACGATGTCGACGGACAACGATACGTCGTCGTCGGACCCGGCGTCGCCGGACCCGACGTCACCGGCTCCCGGAGGGAACCAATGAGCGACTCGTTCACCGCGGAGGCCGTGGCCGACACGACCGACGTCGACACGGACCCGACCGCCGAGGACGTCATCCTCGAGTGTCGGGACCTCTCGGTCTCCTTCGAGATGGACCGCGGGACCTCCCGCGTCCTCCACGACGTCGACATGGACATCCGTCGGGGTGAGATTCTCGGCATCGTCGGCGAGTCGGGCAGTGGGAAGTCGATGTTCGCCTCCGCCCTGCTCAACGCCGTCGTCAGCCCCGGTCGAACCGAGGGAAGCGTCACCTACCACCCGCCTGACGACGAGGCCGACCCGGTCGAAGTGCTCGGCCTCGACAAAGGACCGTTGAGAAGCCTCCGCTGGGAGGACATCTCGATGGTGTTCCAGGGGGCGATGAGTTCGTTCAACCCGACGATGGGCTTCCGCGAGCACTTCGTCGAGACGCTCGACGCCCACGACTACGACGTCGCCGCGGGCATCGAGCGAGCCGAGGAACTGCTCTCGGACCTCTATCTCGACCCGGACCGTGTCCTCGACTCGTATCCGCACGAACTCTCCGGTGGGATGAAACAGCGGGTGCTCATCGCACTCGCACTCGTCCTCGAACCGGAGGTGCTCGTGATGGACGAGCCGACGGCCGCGCTCGACCTTCTCATGCAGCGTTCGATCATCAGTCTGCTGTCGGACCTGCGTGACAAGTACGACCTCACGATGGTCTTCATCACGCACGACCTGCCGCTCGTCACCAAACTCGCCGACCGCATCGGTGTGCTCTACGCGTTCGAGTTCGCCGAGGTTGGCGACACGACGGAGATGGTCCACGACCCGAAACATCCCTACACCCGTGCCCTACTCAACGCGACCCCGAACCTCGACGCACCGCTCTCGGAGATGCGGCCCATCGAGGGTGCAGCCCCTGACCCGGTCAACGTCCCGGCGGGCTGTCCCTACCACGAACGCTGTCCGCTCGCGACCGCGGAGTGTGAAGACGTGAAGCCCGCGATGGACGCAGTCTCGGCGACTCACGAGGTCGCCTGCCACCACTGGTCCGACGTCGACGACGAGATCCCCCTCTCGACGGGGGTGCAGCGATGAGCACCGACCAGCCTGTCCTCTCGCTGTCGGACGTCGACGTCCACTTCGAGAAGTCCGGTGGCGGCCTCAATCCCTTCGCTGACCAGCCGACGGTCCGAGCCGTCGACGGCGTGAGCCTCGATATCGGCAGCAACGACGTCGTCGCCATCGTCGGCGAGAGTGGGTCAGGAAAGACGACGCTCGGTAAGACCGCCGTCGGCCTCCAACAGCCGACTGGCGGGTCCATCAGCTACCGCGGGCAGGACATCTGGGAGGCGAAGAAGTGGCGGTCGAACCCCGAGATACCCTTCGAGGAGATCCGCCGTTCACTGCAGATCATCCACCAGGACCCCGGGGCGGCGCTGAACCCGAACCGGACGGTCATGTCGTCGCTGGCAGCGCCGCTCAAGCGCTGGCAGCCCGACCTCGACTCGGAGGACCGCGAGGCGCGTATCCTCCACTTCATCGAGCGGGTGGGGATGTCGCCGCCAGAGGACTACGCCCACCGCTACCCACACCAGCTCTCGGGTGGCGAGAAGCAGCGTGTCGCGCTCGTGCGGGCACTCCTGATGAACCCGGACGTCATCCTCGCCGACGAGGCCGTCAGCGCGCTCGACGTGAGCCTCCGCGTGGAGATGATGGACCTGATGCTCGAACTGCAGGAGGGGTTCGACACCTCGTTCCTGTTCATCAGCCACGACCTCTCGAACGCGCGGTACATCGCCGAACACGCCGGGGGTCGCCTCGGCGTGATGTATCTCGGCGAGCTGGTCGAACTCGGTCCTGCCGACGAAGTCCTGCAGAATCCACAGCACCCCTACACGAAGGTTCTGAAGTGGGCAACTCCGGAGTTGGGAGTCGACGAAGGTCCCAGCGAGCCGCCGGTCCGCGAAATCGACATCCCGGACCCGGTGAACCCACCGGCCGGCTGTCGCTTCCACACGCGATGTCCAAACGCGACCGAACAGTGTCGGACTGCCGCGCCGGCGGCGACGGCCGTCGACGGCGACGAACGACATCAGGTCGCCTGCTACCGGGCAACCGAGGACGACGCCTACTGGAACAGCACGCCGCTTGATGGGGCGACACTCGACGACGGCGCGGCAGGAGAGCACTGAGAAATGGCCGCTACTCTCTCACGACAGGCCCACGATTCACACGACGACGTCCACCCCCACTCACACTCCCACAACCACTAACACTACAACCCCATGACGACTCACGACACACGAATGACAGAGACGAACGAGGCAGACGATCACGTCGAGACGCTGCTCGACGAGATGACGCTCCGTGAGAAGGCAGCCCAGCTCGCCGGAACCTACGTCGGGACGATGGAAGAGACGCGTACCATCGAGGACGCCGAAGAGATGGTCCGCGAACACGGAATCGGCTTCGTGACCCCCTTCGGCTACGGCGGGGCGCCGTACCACGACTCGACGGAGGTCGTCGAGGTCGCGAATGAACTCCAGCGCGTCGCCCGCGAGGAGACGCGGCTCGGGATTCCGATCCTCATCCCGGTCGACGCCATCCACGGCCACGCCTACATCGACGATACGGCGGTCTTCCCGCACAACGTCGGCGTCGCCGCCGCCCGCGACCGCGACCTCGCCGAACGCATCGGTGCCATCACCGCGACCGAAGTCGCCGCGACGGGCGCGAGTCTGACCTACGGGCCGACCTGCGACGTCGCCCGCGACCAGCGGTGGGGACGCGCCTTCGAGACGTTCGGCGAGTCACCGTATCTCGTCGGCGAACTCGCCTCGGCGAAGGCCCGCGGACTGCGTTCCGCGCCGGTCGACGTCGCCGCGATGGCGAAGCATTTCCCGGCCTACGGCGAACCCGAGCGCGGCGAAGACGCCTCGCCGGTCGACAAGTCGCTGTCGTCGCTCTACCGGGACTTCCTCCCACCGTTCGAGCAGGTGCTCGACGAGGGCGTCGAGGGTATCATGCCCAGCTACAACTCCATCAACGCCGAACCCTCTCACGGCTCGCGATACTGGCTCACGGACGTCCTCCGCGACGAACTCGGCTTCGACGGCTACGTCGCCTCCGACTGGAACGGGGTCAATATGCTCCACCGCGACCACGGCGTCGCCGTCGACCAACAGGGGTCTATCGAGCGGGCGTTCACCGCCGGTCTCGACGTCCACTCGCTGGGCGAGATCGACCACGTCGACCATCTCGTCGACCTCGTCGAATCCGGCGCGGTCGACGAGGAGGCAGTCGACGTCTCCGTCCGGCGCGTCCTGCAGCTCAAGGCCGACCTGGGGCTGTTCGAGGACCCCTACGTCGACCCCGACGAGTCGGCCGAGGCACTCGACAACGACGCCCACCGCGAGGCCGCCCTCGACGCGGCCCGCGAGTCGATGACGCTCCTGAAGAACGACGACGACCGTCTCCCCCTCGACCCCGAGACCGACGAGGTGCTCGTCACTGGTCCCAACGCGGACAGCCTGTTCAACCAGGTCGGCGGCTGGAGTCTCATGGAGCCGGACGACCTCGACGGGACGACCGTCCGCGAGGGAATCGAGGGAGTCGTCGCCGACGGGACGACCGTGATCCACGAGCCTGGGGCGGACATCGACGAGGCCGACCCCGAGAGCCGTGACGCCGCCGTCGCGGCGGCCGAAGACGCCGACGCTGCCGTCGTCGTGCTCGGCGAAAACTGGTATATCCACGAGTTCGGCCCGGAGGTCATCAACGGGCCGACCGACAGCTTCCCGAACCGCACACAGCTCACCCTGCCCGACGCCCAGCGCGACCTCCTCGAAGCAGTCCACGAGACCGGCACCCCGACGGTGCTCGTGCTCGTCACGGGGCGGCCGCTCGCCGTCTCGTGGGCGGCTGAACACGTCGACGCCATCCTGCAGGCCTACTATCCCGGTGCCGAGGGTGGGACGGCAGTCGCCGAGACGCTCTTCGGCGACAACAACCCGAGCGGGAAGCTCCCCATCTCGGTGCCGCGCTCGGAGGCCGATCTGCCAGTGCGGCACAACTACCTGCCGCATCCACACCCCATCGGTCCCGACGAACATCTGCCGACGTACGACCCGCTCTTCGCCTTCGGCCACGGGCTGAGCTACACGGACTTCGAGTACCGCGAGCTCTCCGTCGCCGAGGAGTCACTCACTGCGGGCGACTCGGTGACGGTATCGGTCCGCCTCGCGAACACGGGCGACCGCTCCGGCGACGAGGTCGTCCAACTGTTCGGCGGCCGCGACCACTCGTCGGTCGTCACGCCGGTCGAAGAACTCGTCGCCTTCGAGCGCGTCAGCCTCGACCCCGGCGACGAGACTGTCGTCGACTTCGAGATCGACTCGTCGGCGTTCGACGTCGTTCGGCCCGACGGGTCGAGCCGCTTCGAGTCCGGCCCGGTCTCGCTGCGGTGTGAGTCGCTGGAGACCTCGCTGGACGCCCGCGTGGACCACTGCTGAATCGATCGAAATCTAACTTTTCCTCGTCTACTCCTGACCGTCTTCCTCTCTTGGGACCGTCACCACTCTCTATGGATATTGAACAATCTGAAATCAATCGCTGTATTGCGGTTTGCCAGTCTCATCTACTGAGATTTCAACAGAGCCAAGCTTCCGAGTAGAACCCGGCACCGTGTCGTTCGGTCTACACCTATCTCATGCGGTTCAAAAATGAACCGCGTGAGCAGGCTGTTCAGGACGACCATCGATTAGGGGCCGCGTGATATCAGCGTAAACTAACAGAACAAATTAGACAAAATTCTAATAGTCTCCCCACTGCGGTAAGAGTTGACGTGTCGGTGTGGAAGTTGGCACCCCCGGATAGTTCGCTTAAACAAACGTTCGACGTCGACTATGCAGCCTTCGACTGTCAACGGTAAACTACGCGAGAGTAACTTATCGAAGATTCTCGCAAAAACGGTGCCGGATCTGAGTACAAAACCTGAGTGTAACAACAAACGCAAAAAAGCGACAATACTGGTCCCTATGGCGGTTCATCTGTCGAGCCAACCGATCTGTACCGTTTGAACCGCGTGATTTCCACATAGTACGTGCACATTGGCTAAATTTCTCGGACAACGTGGCTCAACGTGCTTGCGCGATGTGATTGCCCAGGACGATGATCTGATCTTCTCACAACCCGGGGATGAGGTTGACGTGTACTCACCGTAACAAAATTCCATTGCAGAATGTTAGAGACAACTAGGGCTGGTTTTTCGACGAGCTCACCGCTGCGGTTGACACTACACTTGACTAATTTCCCATCTAATGTACAATTACTTCTAATAATCTCTCTGGACAGAGACACGCAGATCAAAGAACTGGTGATGCTCGGCATCACGGTGTCCAAACATCACAGGAGTGATGCGGCTACGTTTCTCAGCAGGCGCTGACAAAGGGCGACTGCTCACAGACTGCGATTTCTGGCCGGTAAGACTGGATTCCGGACTTCAGTCTCACCTGTGACCAGTGTGTCTATCCGAAGCATTCTCAGTCGGTCGGAGAGGACTGGTCACGAGCGGGGTTCGGTTATCATGGGGAGGTCGTACTCTGGGTCCTCTAAGTCGAAGCGGTCGATAGCGAACCGGTCCAGAGAGAATTCCGTCTCCGTCCCAGTCAAAATCGACTGCACTGCAACGGCGATGACAGGTGCGAGTGACACAGCACCACGACTGCCGTCGGCGACGACTAGCCCATCGACGTCGCCGACTTCGTCGATGACGGGTACCTGGTCCGGCGTGATGGTGATCCCCTCCGGACAGTGGTGTTCACCGCCGTCGACGTACTCCAGTCCGCCGTCGAATCCCGTAAAGAGCTGTGGGAGGAGTTTACCGACTTTCTCTTGAGCCTCTTCAGGGAAGTCCCGGGGAATACTGTCGAGATCCTCGATCCAATACTCGTCACCGACTAGGAGATCGCCGTCGGCGTTTGGCCCTATGAGCGTCCCGCGGCCGGAGGTCGTGGGTACCGATCCGCTGAACGACGGATCGCCCCGAACCGCTGCTGCGCAAATGACGAACGGCCGGACGGGAAGGTCGGTGAACTCCGCTACCACCGACTCGGTGTGTGTACCAGCCGCGACGACGACACTGTCACACTGGACGAGGTCACCGGTATCGGTCGTCACACCGGCGACGCTGCCGGCTTCCGTCTCGATTCCTGTAACCTCCGTCCCGAACTCGAACTCCGCACCCCTTCGCTCGGCGCGCTCTTTCATCGCCCTGAGATACGGGCGCGGCTTGACGTAGCCCGCCTCGGTGTCGACGATGCCGCCGACGAAGCCTTCGAGGTTCAATACGTCCGGATACGCTTCGGCGAGTTCGTCAGCGTTGAAGTACTCGATACCGGGGATCTTCTCGGCGTTCTCGCGCATCTTCCGCGTCTCGGGGGTATTGATGTCTTCTTCGTCGACTAGACTGATGAAGGGTTGGTCGTAGAACTCGAACCCGCCGGTTGCCGACAGTTCCCTGAAATAGTCGCGGATCTTCGCCGTCACGCCTGGGATATACTCGCCTTCGAGGAAGAACCACCAATCCGAGATAAACGCGCTCGCGTTCGCCGACGCACTCTCCTCGAGTTCGCCCTTCTCCAGAACGAGAACGTCGTGGTCGTCTGCGAGATGGTCGGCAGTGCTGCATCCGATGGAACCTGCGCCTATCACGACAACGTCGTAGCTGTCTACCTGTGGCATATTTGAATTCACCAGCCGAGCATTATTATTTCTATTGATAGTGGCGCTCACCACTACTCGAGTGAAGATATTCGCTCTACCCGTTTTAGTTTGTTGTATACAAATATCACTAGGTAGGGGGTCTGATACAGTCGATAGACTTTCTGGGATAATAGGGGATCGATCGGTTTTGGAAACCCGATTCAGCATCTGGACTACCGGCTACTTCCCATCCGATGATACGGACGAGAGAATTACAGCCATAGTGCTGTAATCCTATGTTTGCTATTCACAAATTTGTCTACCAGCTTCACTCAGATACTGGGGAACAGTGGAGCGGAAGTCGGCACGGTGGTGCCGACACTTCTGCGCCCGTCGCATTAATGTTGAGTATCTGTTAATCTAGTCGCCGATTCACTTCGCCGCTTGGCGAGAAAAGTGTCTGGCAGAGAGTCGTCGAGTGCCCCTATGAGTCGATTCACTATTCAGACCGACTCGCTCTGGCCAGTAATTCGATTCCGAGTAATTCAGAGCAGAAAGAAGCCGGGGAGATTCGCGCCGTCGGGTCCTGCGTTCAGATCTCGGAGATGGGTTCACCGCGGATGTCGCTTCGACGGATCGCGTCAACCAGTTCCATGTTCCGGGTCGCACGCGTCATGTCCGTCCGGGGCGTCGTGTCCTCGTCAAGACAGCGCGCGAAGTGGAGTACTTCCTTCTCGTACTGACCGACTGGGTCGAACGTCTCGGCCAGTGACTCGCCGTCGATCTCCCCTCGAATCGTTGCCCCGACGTCCTCCGGCGTGTCGAAGGCATCTTTGACTTCGAACCAGCCGTTCTCCGCTTCGACGCGGTAGAACTGAGTGAGCGGCGACTCGAAACTCGACGAGAGCTGTGCCGTCGCGCCGGAGTCGTACTCGAAAATCGCCTTCATGTTCGTGTCCGTCCCGCAGTCGCGGGCGTCGACCAGCGTTCCGTAGATCGACTGGGGAGTTCCGAGCATGGAGCGCACGAGGTCGACAGGATAGTAGCCGATGTCCATTAGACTCCCGCCCGCCAAGTCGCCGTCGAGACGGATGTCGTCCGTCCGGTCGAGGTGGAAGGAGAACCGCGCGGTGACGGAGCTGACCCCCGACAGATCCTCATTGACCAACTCGAGTGCGCGTTCGGTCCGCGGGTGGTAGGCGTACATCAACCCCTCCATGACGAGAGAGTCGGTGTTTCCCACGTAGGAGCGGAGGTCGTGGGCCTCGTCGGCGTCCGCGGTCAGCGGCTTTTCACAGAGGACATGCCGACCATTGTCGACGGCCCGTTTCGTCCACTCGGCATGGAGACCGTTCGGTAGAGGGTTGTAGACGGCATCGATGTCACTGTCGGCCAGGAGCGAATCGTAGGACTCGTAGACCTCCTCGATGTCGTACTTATCGGCCACCTGCCGCGCCCGAGAGAAGTTCCGGGAGGAGATGGCAGTGACTTCGTGGTTCGTACGCTTGATTGCGGGGATCACGTGTTTGACGCCGATGTTCGCTGTACTTAGGATTCCGAACTTCATGTACGAAAGACGATGGGTGAGAAACTTAGGCGTACCGGTTTGACAGTGTATCACACGCGTCTGGGGTGGTTTCCCTCGACTGAGCCGTCGAAAACGAACCGGCGTGAAAAGAGACGTGCGAAGAGTGAGACGGCGGGTAGAACAGCTCCCGTTCAGTCGGAGTGTACCTTCGAGTCCATTACGTCCCGGAGTGCGTCGCCAATCAGATTGAAGCCCATGATCGTGAACCCAAGTGCCAGACTCGGCCACAGCATGAACCAGATTGACGAATGCAGGTGACTGCGGGAGACGGAGATCATGTAGCCCCAGTCGGGGAACGGTGGCTGCGTACCGAGCCCGAGGAACGAGAGCGATGTTCCGATGAGGATACCGAAGCCGACACGGATCGACGCCTCGACCAGAATGGGCGAACTCACGTTCGGGAGAATCTCGCGGAATGCGATGCGGTAGACGGACTCTCCACGCGCCTCCGCGGCCGTGATGTACTCCTCGTTCTTCACTGAGAGGGTACTGCTCCGTGTGATACGCGCAATACCAGGGGTGAAGACGACGCCGATAGCAAGGATCGTGTTTACGATTCCGGAGCCCAGTACTGTCACGACGAGCAGAGCCAGCAACAGCGAAGGGATACTGAGCAACGTGTCCATCAGCCGCATCATCACCTCATCGAACCGCCCGCCAAGGTAGCCCGAGACGATACCGATGGGGACGCCGAATACTAGTCCGAACGCAGTCGAAACGAGTCCGATGATGATGCTCGCACGGCCACCGTAGAGTACCCGTGACAGCAGGTCGCGGCCGTAGTTGTCAGTGCCGAGGAGATACTGCCCACCCGGCCCAGCGAACTTGTCGGCGACGTGGGTCGCCGTGGGGTCGTATGGTGCGATCAATGGTGCCGCGAGGCTCAACACGAGGATGGGTGCGAGAAAGCACACGCTGATGAACCCTTTTCTCGTGGAGAGTAGTCCGAACAAGACGCTCGAAACACGACTTGTCAACGGTTCCGTAATTTGTACCGACTCAGTGGTGGATTCGCCAGTTGACATTATTGTTCCTCTCCGTATTCGATCCGCGGATCCAGATACGTGTACAGCACGTCAGCCGTGAGATTCGAGAAGGCATACACGATGGCCAGTAGCATGACCGTCACTTGGATAACCGGCAAGTCTCGCGCCTGAATCGACCGGACGAGGAGCCTGCCGAGGCCGGGGAACGTGAATACCTCTTCGACGACAACGATGCTCCCAAGAAGGTAGCCGACGTTCAGCGTGAGTAGAGTGATCGTCGGCAGCAGTCCGTTTCTGAGTGCGTGCCGAGAGATGACTTTCGTCTCACTCAGTCCTTTAAGCCGCGCCGAGCGCACGTAGTCTTTCCGTAGAACTTCGACGACTTCCGACCGGGTCAGCCGCATCACGTGCGCAGTCAAGATAATCGATAACGTGACGCTCGGCAGTATCAGATGTTTCGCCCACGTGACCACCCCTGAACTCAGCGGCTCGTAGCCACCGTAGGGAAGGATCTGGAAGACTGGACCGGTAAAGAGCGCGATGAACGCCGTTCCGATGACGAATTCGGGCATGCTGACACCGATGTAGCCACCCGCGCTAGCTAGAAGGTCCCAGATAGAGTCACGCTTTATCGCCGCGAGGACGCCCAGCGGTATCGCTGTCACCGTCACGAGAACTGATGTGATAGCTGCAAGTTGTGCCGACCGGACAAGACGGGGGAAGATGAGTTCCGCGACCGCCTGACGGTTTGAAAAGCTGGTCCCCCAGTCGCCGGTCACGAACCCGACCAACCAATCGAAGTACTGAACGTACCACGCGCGGTTCAACCCGAGCTGCTGCTCGATGGCGGCGATGCTTTCCTCCGTCGCCTGCTTGCCCAAGATCATGACTGCCGCGTTACCCGGCAGCAGTTGTGTGATGGCGAAGATGATCAGGGAGATCAACAGGAGCGTCACCCCGATATATCCCATCCGCTTGACTAGGTATACGCTAAATTCGGACATGCTACATGAGTTCAACCCTCTCACATTGTCTTATATCTTTCCCCCTGTGAACCGCACAGGCCGTTACAGGGTTATACGAGGACGAAGTACGCGACAGTCGACAGTCTGAGAGAGCTGACGACGGACGGCACCATCGAAACCCAGTATCCTGTGAGAAACATATTTATATCGGGCTGTACACAGTTTGCGTAGGAATGAGGGCTGTTAGTGAAACTCATACCGGTCAAGACGACCGTTCAGTACTTTCCGTCGATGATCTGTCCGTCGAGTATCGAACCGACGACGGGGCGGTTAAGGCGGTTCGCGAAGTCTCGCTCCACATCGAACCCGGCGAGACGCTCGGTATCGCTGGCGAAAGCGGGAGCGGAAAGAGTACCCTCGCGCTCGCAATCCTCCGGTATCTGGAGGGGAACGGCCGAATCACGGGTGGGACAATCGAGTACGACGGACGATCCGTCCTCGATCTCTCCTCACGGGAACTCAAAGAACTCCGTGGTAACGAGATCGCTCATGTTCCGCAGGACCCGAACACGTCACTGAACCCGAGTATGACGGTCGGCGACCAGATCGCGGAGGTTGTCCGGACCCACCGCGATGTCTCGCGGTCGGAGGCAATGGAACAGACGTACGAGGTACTTCACGAGGTCAACCTCCCAGACCCGGAGACGAACGCCTCGCAGTATCCGCACGAACTTTCCGGCGGCCAACAGCAGCGCGTCCTCTTGGCTATCGCCTTGGCGTGCCAACCGCAGCTTCTCATCCTCGACGAACCGACGACCGGGTTGGACGTTACTACGCAGGCAAAGATTCTCGACCTCATCGACGACCTCATCGAGGAGCGGGACACAAGCGTCCTGCTCATCACGCACAATCTCGGCGTTATTAACCAAATCTCCGACCGGGTTGGCATCATGTACGCTGGCGAGATCATGGAGGTGGGAGCGACGGACGAGGTGTTCCGTTCGCCGACGAACCCCTATACCCAGGGATTACTTGCGTCGTTACCGCAGGGAGAGGGCCGCCGTCTAAAGCCCATCCCCGGTCAGATCGGTGATCTACGGACGATCCCGGACGGCTGCGTCTTCGCCGATCGATGTGAGTTTGCGACCGACGAATGTCGAGAGGGCTCTATCGAGAAGGTGAGCGTCGACGGTAACCCATCACATCTGACTCGCTGTCGCCGGTGGGAGCATGCGGTGGCGAACCCCATTCAGGCGGACACTCAGACGCTTGAACGCAAGAAGGAGTCCGAACGGCCGACACTCATCGAAGCGCGGAACGTCACGAAATATTTCGGCGGGAGTTCGTTCCTTGACCGCGTGTTCGACGGCGAACCACCGGTCAAGGCCGTTGACGGCGTGGATCTACACGTCCGTGAAGCGGAGACGCTCGGTATCGTCGGCGAGTCCGGCTGTGGAAAGAGTACTCTGGGTTCGGTACTGTTGAACCTTCTCCCGTCCACAGACGGGGAGATCTCCTTCCGAGGGACAGCGTTCGATGAGATGAAAGACAGCGACTGGAAGGAGTTCCGCTCGGAGTGTCAGGTGGTGTTCCAGAACCCGCATTCGAGTCTGAACCCCAAGCACACGGTCGGACAGGCGATAAAGCGGCCGTTGGAGCTGTTTACTGACCAGTCCGAGGACGAACAGCGAGAGCGTGTCGCGGAACTCCTGACGCGGGTCGGTCTCCAGCCGAGCTACGCAAACCGCTATCCGCGGGACCTCTCCGGGGGTGAGAAACAACGCGTCGCCATTGCCCGCGCGTTCTCGGTTAACCCCTCGTTCGTCGTACTTGATGAACCTGTCTCGGCGCTCGACGTCAGCGTCCAGGCAAGCATCCTCAACCTACTGACCGAACTCCAAGCGGAGTACGGCACCTCCTATCTGCTTATCAGCCACGATTTCAGTGTCGTCAACTACATCAGCGACCGGATCGCTGTCATGTATCTCGGCAACTTCGTCGAGATTGGATCGACCGAGTCGGTCTTCGAGCCGCCGTTCCACCCGTACACGCGTGCGTTGCTGTCGAATATCCCGTCAGCGGATCCGGACGTGGAGCGAGAGCGGATCTTCCTTGAAGGCGACGTTCCGAGCGCGCGGGACCCACCGTCGGGCTGTCCGTTCCGGACTCGGTGTCCGCAGAAGATCGGAGACGTCTGCGAACGGGACGTCCCGACGCTCGAAGCTGTTGACCCCGATGACCCGAATCACTTGATCTCGTGTCACCTCGACAACGAGGAGATGACGCCGACAGAAGACTTACTGTAACGCGCGTCTCCGCTGCAAAACTCGTTGCTGAACCATCCTATTCTCTGACTGTCCACGTTGCGGGAGCGGTGCCACCGTGGGATACGCCACTGGGCTGACGTGACTGACGACGTGACAGAAATCGTGTGCGACCCGCTGGTTGGAACAGGGACCGCCGCTTCGCTCGGTGGGATTGTATCGGCATAAACGGTGCGCGGGAGCGCGCGGTGACTCAACGCGAGAGGTCGCGTCGCAGTCTGAGGTGCCGCGTGTGTCGGTTCGACTCGGGTCGAACCAGCCCATGGTTCGGTTAATCGCCGTGGCCGCGCGCAGAGTCTACGCGGTGTTGATGTCGGTCTCGGTGCTCGTCAGACGGTGTTCTCTCGCGAACCCCGATTACTTCGTCGGCGCGTCTGGGCCGAGTGCGTACTCGTCGGGGTAGATCTGATATGCGAGCGGGTTGAGTTCGTACTTATTGACGTAGTTCTTTGAGGCTCCGATGGTATCGATGTAGAACGATATCGCGTACGGCCCCTGGTCGCGCATGAGCTGCTGGGCAGTCCGCATATACTGCTGTTTCTGGTCTACATCGGTCTCCGCGATTGCCTTGTCGACGACCTCGTCGAACTCCTCGTTCGACCAGTCGGATTCGCCGTTCCAGTTGCCCTCCGAGTGCAGCATGAGCTTCATGAAGTTCGCTCCGCTGATACGCATCCCGTAGGCACCGACGTAGAACGGAGACTTCTTCCAGACAGTCGCACTCCAGTTGTCGTAGCTCATCGTTTCGAGTTCAAACTCGATACCGACTTCTTTAAGCTGCTCTTGCATCAGCACAGCAGTCCCCCGCATATGTGGGATGTTGCTGGCCGTCTGGAGCGTGAGGTCGAACTCTTCGGTGAGGTTGATGCCATCGGGGTAGCCCGCCTCCGCAAGCAGTTCTCTCGACTTCTCGAGGTCGCGATCGGGCGCGCCGATATCCGAGTAGTACTCGTACGCCGGCGAGAGCAGCGAATCCTGGCCGATGGTACCGAGCCCGTCCTGAACCGCATTCAGGATCGCCTCGCGGTCGATGGCATGCTTGACTGCTTGGCGGACCCGTGGATCGGACCACGGCTCGACGCTCACGTTCATCACGAAGTTCGCGATCTCACCACCCGGCGTCCGATGGGCAGTCACGCTGTTGAGACTTTGAAGCTGCCCCCACTGGCCATAGCCAGGCTGCCAAATGATGTCGATGTCGCCTGACCGGAGCGCGTTGACTTGGTTACTCTTCTCGGGGATGGTGATCTGGCTGATACGGTCGATGTACGGGAGCGACTCGCCGTCGTCACCCGTCCGGTAGTAATCCTCGTACGCGACCCCGACGAGTTGGTCGCCCGGCGCGAACGACTCTAAGGTGAAGGCACCTGACCCGTGCTCTTCGGTTCCGAGTGCTTGACGCTTCTCGGAGTCGGTGACGATATCCTCAGGGACGATAGAGCCCCACCCCTTCGAGACGAGCTTATGGAAGTCGGAGTTCTGCGTTCCAAGAGTGAACTTGACCGTCCGCTCGTCGACGGCCTCAACCTGCTGGATGTCACCCATCGTCCCCATGCCGGGGCTCCCGACGTCCTCGTCGTATACTGTCTCAAACGTCGCCTTCACGTCGGAGGCGGTCACCGAACTTCCGTCGTGGAACGTTGCCTCGCGCAGCGTGAACGTCCACTCGTCGGAGGCGTCATTCGACGACCAGTCCTCTGCCAGATCGCCGTACGGTTCGAGGTTAGGGTCGACGCGCGTGAGCGTGGAGTAGAACAGCTTCACACCCCATCGCTGAGGGAACTTCGACTGCATCATCACCGGGTTGATGGTCGTCGTCTCCGGCGTGATGGCGATCCGGAGATGGCCGCCACGTTGATCGCCGGACCCCGACGACGAGTCGGTGCCCTGATCCGAGCCCGAACCCGACGACGTCCCCGCCGTTCCCTCCTGGTTCGAGTCACCCGTGCAGCCGGCGATACCTGTTACAGCACTTCCACCGAGCAGTCCTAGATACCGTCGCCTATCGAGCGCGGTATCGGAATCTGTCGCTAACTCATAGCGCATTGCACGTCAAAGACTGACATACGCATTAATAAATATTTGGGTGATCAGAAATTCAGCCGTTCCACGGGGACGGGACTGCGGCTCAAACCGCGAGCGGCTTGCTCACACCACCAAGACCGTCGATGCTGTCAGTAATCGTCTTTCACGCTCGTGACCGAAGCCGCTCTTGGTCGCAAGCGAGGGCGTTCACACCCTGGTACCGTTATTTGTGGTACACAAATCAGATATCGGCAGCAGTCCCACAGTCCATTACATCTCTATGTTTGTAATAGAACCCACCGTTAAGCACAGCAGAGCCGGCACCGCGCGTATCTATACCACGAAGACACAGACACGCACGTACAAACCAGCACTGTTTGTCATACACAAATCGACTGCATTACTGATTTTGAATCGTGGTGATGTTGACACTGATGATGTTGGCGGCCTCCAGAACCTTTTCGCTCAGTTCGCCGTGGAGGTGGTCGAACGTGAACCGACTCTTCGGTCCCGAGATGCTGATCGCCCCGTAGAGCGCTTTGTCATTTTCAATAGGCGCGCCAATGGCGCGCGTTCCGATGATCTCTTCCTGATCGTTGATGGCGTACCCCTGTTCTCGGATCGTCTCGAACTCCTCGAATAGTTCATCGGGGTCAGTAATGGTGTTCTCGTTCATCGACGGCAGGCCCTGTTCTTCGACGATCCGTCTCGCCTCCTCGGGCGGGAGGTGCGCTAAATACGCCTTGCCCGTGGAACCCCAGTGGAGGTAATCGTGCTTTTTGAGCTTCATGTTGTTGAAGTCCTGCGAAATCCCCCGCTCACCGCGTGCCTTGTGCAAGAAGACGCCGCGGCCGTGTTCGCAGGTCATCAAGTGCGTGAACTCACCAGTCTCCTCCGCGAGTTTCTCTGTGACTTCCTTTCCGGCTTGGTACAAGATGTTGTTGTCGATGACGTGTCGTCCTTTGTTGACGAACTTCATGCCCAGCTCGTACTGACCGTTTTCTTTGACCAGATACCCTTCCTCGTACAGCGTTGCCAGATGATTGTAGGCACCGCCAGGCGAGATGCCCAGCGTCTCAGCGACTTCCGTGACGGTAGCTCCGCCGTTCTCCTCCAGCACATCGATGACGCTACAGGTGGTCTCAACCGTGCTCAGTGTCCGGGGTGAACTGTTCTTCATGTCTGCTATACGTTCGGAAGCCGACTCACATATTCTTTTTGCAGGTTACAAACGAGTGACGAAGGGCTGACGGTCGCGACGGACTGCAGTGGGCCGCGGTAGGCCGCTCGACCACGTCGGAGACAGAGTATCACGACGAACCAGACACATATTCCTGATACCGTAGTTTTAACACCTCCCTTATGCAACGACTGGATATGCGATCCAGTAGTGAGCAGTACGACGCCATAGTTGTGGGTGTCGGAGGCATTGGCAGTGCAGCCGTCTACCACCTAGCACGGCGAGGGCTCAACGTCTTAGGGTTGGATCAGTACGACATCCCGAACTCCATCGGTTCGTCACACGGTGACTCGCGGCTGATCCGGTTGACGAACCACGAGGACCCCGAGTACGTCCCGCACGTTCGGCGGTCGCTCTCCCTGTGGGAGTCCCTTGAAGAGGAGTACGGCGAACAGCTGCTTCACCGAACAGGAACGGTCGATGCCGGCCTAGCGGACAGCGAGACCGTGCAAGGGGCGCTTAAAGCCTGCACGGATTACGACCTGCCACACGAACATCTCTCTGCCCGGGAGCTATCAGAAAAGTTCCCCGGCTTCGAGCTCCCTCCGGATTTCGAGGCGGTCTACCAACCAGACGGTGGGTTCATCAACCCCACCAAGTGCGTCCAGGCCCACGTGGAACTCGGCCAAGAGCACGGTGCGACCACGCACGCCCACGAGACAGTCGTTGACTGGGAGTCGTCGGCTGACGGCGTCACCGTCGAGACAGATCGAACGACCTACGAGGCCGACCACGTCGTCGTCACGGCTGGCGCGTGGACGCAGTTGCTCGTTGAGGAGCTAGAAGAGACGTTGACGCCCTGGCGAGTCATTGTCGGTGGTTTCCAGCCGGAGAACCGGACCCAGTTTACGGCCGATTCCTTCCCCGTTTTCTCTATCGAGGACGAGCAGCAGAGCTATTACGGCGGTCCCGCGGCGGGGATATCGGGGTTCAAATTCGGCCTCGTCGATAACTTAGAGGACGTTGCAGACCCGAGCGACTTCGACCCCCGCCCCACCGAGAAGGAGCGCGAGCGGCTGCGGACGGTGCTACATGAGAACGCCCAACGGTACTTCCCTGAGGGAGCGAAGAGCATCAAGCGGCTGAAAACCTGCATGGTCACGCACACGCCAGACCAAGACTTCATCGTCGACTACCTACCATCGGACCCCAACGTCGTCGTCGGCGCAGGCTTCTCCGGAAAGGGCTTCAAGTTTAGCTGCCTCATGGGTGAGTTACTGGCGGACCTCGTGACAGAGAGCGACTCGGCCGTCGACATCGACCTGTTCGACATCGATCGGTTCCAAGCTGTGACCCGGTAAGCTGGTGCATTGACTCGCGGCTGCGTACTGGCCAGCTCTGACGTTGGTTGTCAGTTGTGGTGCGGAGATGCACTGTGAGATCTGTTAGCCGTGTGGCTCGGGACTGTCCCCACCATTGTGACGAGACAATACCGCGCTCACCCCTAGATTGATTATTGATGACTGTCCACTATCCAATAGCACACTGTCGCAGTCAGTGTGTCGTTCGGGTCATCGGACCACGAACGAGCGGGTGTGCCGGTCCATCAACCACTACGGAGCCAGCACCGTTCCGTCTGTCATCTCTGTCAACCCCTGGGCCACCATCCGCCACTTTTACCCGCGTGAATTAACCGCGTAAACCCGAACTGCTCGGGAAGTAGAGCACCCGCCCATATCAGACAGTATGACTTCTATCGCCAAGCTCGAAACGTCTCACGAACTGATCCTCACAACTACACACATAAGTTCTCATACTCAGACTAAACCTTACGAAATCTAAAATCTATTTACTAGTGTTTATGCCCCAATTTAGATTGGAAAATAGCTCTTCAACAAGTTAAAACACTATAATACAATATTATAAGATTGGAATAATATCATTAGGGGGAAATCACACACATTAATCTAATCTATTATGTTTGCATT
Source organism: Halogranum gelatinilyticum (assembly GCF_900103715.1). Lineage (NCBI taxonomy): Archaea > Methanobacteriati > Methanobacteriota > Halobacteria > Halobacteriales > Haloferacaceae > Halogranum > Halogranum gelatinilyticum. Next base: position 196,474 of record NZ_FNHL01000005.1, read on the forward strand.
CGGTAGGTCGTAATACGTTAGGGTAACTTCACTGTGTTGCGGGACGGTATATCGAAGTGAACTCGTCGACAGTGCAGAAATAAGGGAGTGAAGTCGGTGACTTCGCCCCGATGTCCAACAGAGTTTGTAGGTAATCTGATTGCCTCGCTGGTAAAGCGGAGGCTTTCCACGCAGATTATCCACTGTCCCCCGCTCTATCTCCCAACTTCCGACGATCGAACTCAACGCCATCTGGCGACTCACCAGAGCCCTCTGTCTGCAGGTATTCTACTCGTTGTTTGCTTTTATTTATCGTAGAACCGCTCTCGGCCAACAGCTGCTGTGCCGTTGCCACTGTATCTTCGTCACTATTTCTCACAGACACGCCAAACTCCCGAAGCTTTGAGACAATCCTTTCACTACACTCGCATAGATCGTCCTCCAACAAAACGTTCAAAACATAGAATTGTGCAACTGGGTTTATGGATACTCGTGCTAATCGGATTTAGTTACTACTCAGAGACACTCCATAGTTAGGTACATCAACCAAAATCGAGCGAGTAAGCTACTGACTGGATTCCACGAGGCTTTAGCCCTCCGCCCTCTCCTCTCGCGTATGGACCCGGACGACAACCGCCGAGGCTGGGCCAGCCGTTCGGGCGAGTTCTCGCCCGCCTACTACGCCGACGCCGGCCCCAACGAGGTGAGCCGGACGCTCGCGGCTGTCCTCGACCACTACGCCCCGGCGGACGCCAAGGTGCTCGAACTCGGCTGTAGCTCCGGCCGACATCTCGCGCACCTCCGCGAGCAGGGCTACGAGAATCTGACCGGTATCGACCTCAACGACGAGTCTTTCGAGGTGATGACGGAGTATTACCCCCGCCTCGCCGAGACGGGGACGTTCCACGTGAGCGCGTTAGAGGAGTTCCTGCCGACGGTCCCCGACGACGCGTTCGACGTGGTCTACTCCGTCGAGACGCTCCAGCACGTCCACCCCGACGACACCGAGGTGTTCGCGGAACTGGCCCGCGTCTCAAGCGACCTCGTCGTCACCGCCGAGAACGAGGGCAACGGCCCGCAACGCGGCCGCAACGGGGCGGAAGTCAGCTACGTCAACGACGACTTCCCGCTCTATCACCGCAACTGGAAGGAGGTCCTCTCCGAGCACGGACTCACCCAACTGCTCCGCGAACCGGGCGACCGCGACACCGTCCGCGTGTTCCGCGTGATCTGACCCCGCTCAGACCTCCCTCGACCCGAGGAAGAACCAGTTGAGGACACGTGCCGACCCACGTCTGAGTGTCTCGCTCGCGGTCGAGGTATCGACGTCGAGTTCGTCGGCGACGGCGGCGAGCCGACAGTCACGCGGTACTTCGAAGTAGCCCATCCGGAGCGCGACCCGGAGACACTCGCGCTGTCGGTCCGTCAGGACGTCCGCGCGGCTATCGCCGTGGACGAGCGAGAGCAGGTCGTAGCGGAGTCCGCTCGCGTCGAGCTGCTCGCCGAACGCGTCGAACCGCTCGCGCGTCGCCGTGACGGTGAACTCCATCTCCCCGTCGTCGACGTGGACCGGGAACTCCGGCGGCAGCGATGTCTCACCGAGAAAGTCGAACAGCCCCTGCTCGCGCGTCTCGTACTGCAGGAGTGCACGCCCGTCGTCGACGTACAGCAGGTCCGCGTCGACGACGGCCGGATGCGTCGCCAGCGCGTCGGCGGCCGCACGCGGGTCTTCGCCCCGTATCTCGCCGAGTTCGAGGGTCCGCTCGGCCAACGGTGCGGCCGCGAGCAGTCGGAACGTCGCGTCGGCGAACGCCGTCGACACCTCGGTGATCCACAGCCCCTCCGGGAGCTGCAGCCGGAACCGCGCTCGGATCACCGCTCGCCCTCCGAGGGCCGCGTGCGTCGCACCAACAGCGTGGGTCGAACCGGCCGAAACGGCTGCATATCTTCCGTGGAGAGGACTTCGGCCTTGATAAAGGTCGAGTCGGTCGAGTCGGCTGAGTCAGTCAAGTCGTGCCCTCCGGCCACTGTCGTGACGGCCGCGAGCCATAGGGACCGCCGACTCACCGCAGGTCGCGTCGCCACAGGACGAGCGAGTAGCCCGCGCCGAGCAGCACGACCCCGACGAGCGCGAGGAGAATCACGAACGCCACGTAGCCCCACAGCGGGTCCGCGTAGGGGAGGATGACGTCGCCCGGCGGTTCGACGGCCCAGGGGCTGAGATGGAAGAACACCAGCATCGCCGCCCCCGCGGTCATCACCACTGTCCAGTAGCGCGCGCCGCCCCGCCCGGTGAGCGAGAGGGCGAAGCCGAGGACGACGAGCGGGTAGATGGCGAGACTGTACGTGAAGGGGTTGACCTCGGGCGTGACGGGCCAGCCGACGTGGTTGCCCCGAATCACGTGGTCAGCGTGGTGCGCCAGTCCGAGGAGCGTCGCGAGCGCGAACACCAGATACGCTCGCGGGTCGAGAGTGCTATCGAATCTGTCGAAGGCGGCAGTCGTCCTATCGCGCATAGTTCCTGTTCGGTCGCCCCGACCGAATCGCTGTGCCCAACAGCTTGGGCCAACGCCGAGCCGTCGCCACCGGCCGCAGCCGCCACTGGAGTCGACGCGTGGCTCAGAACCGGCCGTACAGCGAGTAGGCGATGGCGAGCAGCCCGAGCAGCTCCGAGCCGTTGGTCACGAGCACCACCTGATAGCTCGGCAGCCCCGTGAAGTTCGAGAGGAACAGCGAGAGCACCGCCGGGACGGCGGTCAGGAGGACGATGCCCGCCGCGAGAAACAGCATCGGCTTCGAGGCGTTGCGGCGGTAGCCCTGAAACGCCTTCCGGGCGATGACGAGTCCGAGCAGTGCCGAGAGGAGGAACGTGACGAGGACGACGAACACCTGTGCCGAGTCGGTCGTCGAGGTCACTTGCAGCGGAAGCGACGCGCCGGTCGGAGCGGTGTAGATGGCGGCGGTAAGTGCGTCGGTGACGGCCGTGGGTGCGTGTAGTCCGGTCATCGGAGGCCCTCGTAGAGTCTAGTGAAGCGGTCGGCGGCGGTCTCTTCGACCGCCTCGACGGTGAGTTCGAACTCGCCGTCGACGAACTCGACGGTCACGCGCTCGACGTTGGCGCGGTAGACGCCGTAGTGGTGCCCCGAGGACTCGTATTTCAGCTCTTCGTCGAGTAATCCGGCGTCCATGAGCGCGTCTACCCGGCGGTACACGGTCGGTGGTGAAGCGTCGATCGCCGTCGTGAGGTCGTTCGCTGACATTGGTTCCCGACTGGTCGCTGTGAGGATGGCGCGGGCGTACTCGTCGTCGAGCAGGCGGAGGACCTCCGCCGCGTCCACGTCCTCACTCACACCCGACACGACTCGCCCCCATATATAAAAGGTGTAGGCCGAGTTTCCGGCCCGGAAACTGTGCTTCTCGGCTTATGCACTCCGGGGACGGAGTAGCGGATGTCATGTCCGCGACTCCCCCCGATCCGACCGGCGACGGTCTCTCGACCCTCGTCGGCCGGTTCATGACCGCACCGTTCCGCGCTCAGACGTACAAGAACCTCGTCTATCTCGCGCTGCAGTTCCCGCTCGGGGTGACGTACTTCACCCTCCTCGTTCCCGTGCTCGCCTTTGGGCTGGGGACGCTCCCGCTGTTGGCTCTGTTCGGTCTCCCGCTCGTCGGGACGCTCGTGCTCGGCATCGCGCTGATGACCGTCGACCGCGGCGTGACCGAACTGCTCCTGCCGGTCGAACTGGACCGACACGCCGCCACCGCCTCACTCGACGACGGTGTCGTCGCATACGTCACGGAACTCCTCCTCGACCCCGGCACCTATCTCAGCCTCGCGTTCGTGCTCGTCAAGTTCGTCGTCGGCGTCGCGACGTTCGTCGCACTGACAGTCTCCGGCTCCCTCGTCGTCGCCTTCGTCACGGCACCGCTGTTCTACGCGAGCCCGACGACGAACTACATCTTCTCGCTCCCGTCCGTCTCCGAGGTGGCCGTCACCGACACGGGGCTGGTCACGGGACCGGTCTCGTCCGCCGGACCGTCCGTCGTCGTCGACACGCTCCCCGAGGCACTCGGGCTGGCGGCGGCCGGGCTGCTCCTGTGTCTCGTCTCGCTGAACCTGCTCAACGCGACCGCCTGGCTGCTGGGCCGCCTCACCGCCTTCACCTGTCGGCACGCCCGCGTCTTCTCGACCACCCGCGCTGCCGACGACCGCTCGCCCGCCGACCACGCGTAACCTGAAATAACCTCGCTCACAACTCCCCCTATGCCCGAAACATCCGCCACCGAATCCGCCGGTGACGACGTCCTCCACGCGCTCTGGGGGGTGTTCGGCGTCCCTGCCCGGCTCCAGACGTACAAGAACCTCGTCTACCTCGCGCTGCAGTTCCCGCTCGGCGTGTTCTACTTCACGACGCTCGTCACCCTGTTCGCGCTCGGTCTCGGGTTGAGCATCGTCGGCGTCGGCATCCCGCTCGTCGTCGCGACGCTGCTCCTCGTCACCGCGTTCACGACCGTCGAAGCCCGACTGGCCGACGTGCTCCTCTCGGTGTCGGTCGCGGGCCGACCGGTTGGCGTCGACCTCGACGGCGGCGTCCTCCCTTACGTCCGCGACCTCGTCTTCGACCCGGGGACGTACGTCGGTCTCGGCTACCTCCTCGCGAAGTTCGTCGTCGGCACCGCCGTCTTCGTGGTCGTGACGTTCCTCACGTCGCTCAGTCTCACGCTCCTCGCAGCCCCGTTCGTCTACGACCTGCCGGGCTCCTACGGCTTCGTCGTCGAATCCACCGTGACGTTCGCCCCCGAGATACGGTTCGTCCAGGACCTCTGGTCCGTGACGTTCTCGCCGGTCGTCCAGCTCACGTCGTGGAACGTCGACACGCTGAACGAGGCACTGGTCGTCGCTGCCGCTGGCTTTCTCGTCCTCGTCGTCTCGCTACATGTCGTCAACGCGCTTGCGTGGACGCTCGGCGTCGTGACGGCGCGAGTGTTCGACTACGTGCGGACGCTTCGGCTCCGCTGACGGCCCTCCACTCCAGTTTCCGTCTCACCCCTCCACCTCTGTCTTCGTCTCATCGCCGACGGCGACGCGGTGAGCGAATCAGTACGCCCCACCAGAGAACTCATGGACACACCGACCGAAGCGTCTGCTATGCCCGGTGTCTACGAACACGCCCTCGACTCCGCTGCCGCAGACCTCCACCCCAACGTCCGTGAGCGGTACGCGTTGGACCCCGACGACGCCCTCGTCTGCGTCGGCAGCGGGAAGATGGATATCAGCCGCGGGACGCACGTCCTCCCCGCGCTCTACGCGATGACCGGCCAGGACCTGCTGTTCCCCGAGGCTGGCAAGAAGATCCCCTTCACGGTCACGACCGCCGCCTACCGGACCGACGCCGGGTTCGAAGCGCTGACGACTCGCCGGGAGTTCGCCTTCCCGCGTACCCAACGGCGGTTCGACTCCCTGACCGTCTGGGACGACCACACGGGACGCCTGCTGGACTTTCTCGGCCGCGACGGCCATCTCGTCAGTGAACTGCGTCCACGCGTCGAAGCCGGGGCACTCGTCGTCGACGGCGGCCGACAGTGGGTCCGCGTCGGCGACCGCTACGTCCGACTGCCCGGCCCGCTCGCCGCGAGCGTCGAGGTGCGGGACCGCTACGACGACACCGACGAGCAGTATCACGTCCTCGCGACGGTAGAGAACCCGCTCGCCGGCCACATTCTGAGCTACCGGGGGAGTTTCACGCAGGAGGTCAGAGACGTGGACACAGTTCCGGACGACCTCCGCCTCGGCGGCGACATCGAGACACTTCCCCCGAGATGAGTAGCACAGAGAGCGACGCGGGCGGACTGTCGCTCGCAGGTATCGCTCTGCCGGACGCGAGCGCGCTCGTGGGTGGCGTTGTCTGGCTGAGCCTGCTCCTCGTCGGCGACCTCGACGTCGTCGAACAGGCACTGACGCTCGCACCGCTCGTGTTAGTCCCGCTGGGTGTCGGGATGGCGGCGACGCCGCCGTTCACGGGGGCAGCACGTCGCCTCTACGACACGTCGGTCGTCATCCAGCCGGTCGGTGCGATTCTGTTCGCTGCGTCGGTTGTCGTCCCGTTCGACGGTGGCGTTGCGGCGGTGCTCGCGGCACCGTGGATCGTCGTCACCGGACTCCTCGCACTCGCTGCGGTGGCCCGCGCCTCCGAACGGGGGCTGCGACCGCTTCCGGAGACGGTCGTTGACACCGGGTTGGCCTACGCCGTCGTCGGTGCTGTCGCACTCGTCCTCTACCACCTCGACGTCACGTTCTGGTTCAGCCCCGTCATCGTCCTGCTCACCGCAGTCCACTTCCACTACGCGGGGTTCGTCCTGCCGGTCGTGACGGGACTGGTAGGTCGCAGTGCGACCCGACAGAGCCGCGTATACGAGGCGGTGGCCACCGTCGTCCTCGTCGGTCCGGCACTCATCGCGGTCGGCATCTCGTTTTCGCCACTTGTGGAGGTGCTCGCAGTCACCGTGTTCACGACCGCCGTGGCGGTTCTCGGTGGATACGTCCTCGTCAGGACGGCACCGACACGACCTCGGTTACAGGGGACGCTCGTCGGCCTCTCCGCGCTGGCGCTGCCAGTCTCGATGTGCCTCGCGTTGGGCTACGCTGTTGCGGTCTACTTCGGCTTCGATCCCTTCGGCCTGAGCATCTCGCGGATGGTTCGCATCCACGGGGCATTGAACGCCTTCGGCTTCGCACTGGTGGGCCTGCTCGGCTGGCGACTAGCAGTTCCACCTCGCGTCGAGCGACGTTGAGTGCAACTCTCCGTTGGGTTCGAGACGAATACGCCCGTTCCCGGTGGGGTTCGGACAGCCGCTCCCGTCACTCAAGGAACGACGGCTCCGACGGCTCGGCGCGGTCTCCCTCGACGAAGTCGGCGAAGTCCGCGGCGAACCGCGCCACTGCCTCCCAGTCGGTGTACTCGTAATCGCGGGAGGTGTCCGTATCGCCCGTCATGTCCTTCGCGATGCGTTTGAGCACCTGCCGTTTGAGGAAGCCGTACTTCGAGTACCGGAGCGCGCCGCCGAAGACGGCGATGCGGTCCGGTTGCCAGGCCGTCGCCTCGATGAACTCGTCGACGTATCCTGCGGCCTCCGCCTGCGTCGCCTCGTCGTCCGCGACGATACTCAGACACACCTGGAAGAAGCCGGTCGGCCGCGCCGCCAACGTCTCGCGGTGGGCGTCGACGAACGACCGGACGGCCGACTGGTGGCCGCCGACGTGGATGGACGCGCCGACGAGGACGGCGTCGTATCCGGCGGGGTCAGCCGGGTCGGAGGTCGAGAGGTCGACCGTCTCGACAGTGTGGCCGCGCTCGCGGAGTCCGTCGGCGATGCGGCCCGCGATCTTCGCAGTCTGTCCCTCCGTGGTCCCGTAACAGACGAGTATTGACGACATGATCTCTCGACTGAAGAGAGGCGTTGCGGGAGTATAACCGAGGGAGTCGCTTCTCAGCGACTGAGAACAGCGGCCGATAGGGACGGCGACACGCGAACTGCCGCGGCGACAGGCGGACCGCTACGCGACGACGGCACGACGCGATGACGACGCGATGACGACCCGACGGCTACGACCGGTTCTTGAACCGAACATATCTAGAGACAAATTATTGAGTTCTAAACTTTCATGCCGATTTAACTATCGTAACGATAACAACGACAACAACGTTTAACAAGGTGGTTCCGGCTGTACTAGTCACACAGATGCCGGACCACGACGCGCCCCGCACACGTACCGTCGACGAGAGCCCAACCGCCGCCGAGTCGGCCGCCGGTCCCGACGGGCTGTCGCTCGACGCTCGGACCGCCCGAACCCCCGCCACCGACCATCCGACGCTCCGGCCACGGACCGGAAGCGAGGTTCTCGGTGTCTCGCTCCGCTCGCTGCTCGCCGCCGACGAGGACGCGACGCTCCGAACCGTCTCCGACCACGACCACTACGACAGTCTCCGCGCGATGCGGCGGACCGACGCGTTCGGTCGGCTGCGACGCTATCTCGGCCGTCGAGCGCAGAGCGTCTCGCTCACGTGCCGGAGCGCGGCAGTGGTACACGGGGAGACGGCGTCGGGTGACCGAGTGGAGGTCGCCGTCGCGGCGGTCGACGTGCGGGCCAGCCCGTACGACGACGGGTTCGCGCTCCTCGCGCGGCGGGTCGCCGACGACGAACTCGTCGCCGCTGGTATCGAGTACGTCGAGACGGAACGGCGGTCGCTGCCCGCTGACGGTCCGGCAACGCCCACGCGTCGGCAGACCGAAGTCTCCGTCTCGATGACGGCAGTCGACGTACTCGGTAGTATCGAAGAAGAGCGAGTCACGCTGGACGCCGACGGGTCTGCAGGGCAGCCTGCGGACTGAGCGCGCCGCTCAGCCGAGGAGGTAGCGCGTCCACGGATACCGCTCGACGAGCGGTTGGCCGTCGATCTCGTACTGTTCGATGTAGCTGTCGAGTCCGAGGATGCGGCCCGCGCCGAAGGCGGCCACCGAGAGGAACACCAACATGTACGCGAAGTCGCCGTTGATGTACCCGTGGGCGATGTCCCAGTTGCCGAGGTAGAACAGCAACATCATGAACGCCCCCCAGAAGGCGGCGAGCCGGGTCATCGCACCGACGAGGAGTCCGAGACCGATGAGCACCTCACCCCACGGGACGGCGACGTTGACGAAGTCGACGAACCACGGCGTCTGTCCCATCGCCACGAACAGTCCAGCGGCCGGACTTCCATTGGCTGCGGGGGCGTTCTGGAGATAGCCTGCGGCACTGAAACTCCCCGACAGCACCTTGTCGATGCCGCTCTGGAAGAACGCGATTCCCATCATCAGCCGCAGACCGAGGATGAACCAGACGCTCAGGCTGTGGAGCTTCCCGGTCGCGGTGAATCCCGATACAGTGCTTTGGAGTGAGACTTCTCTTGACGCCATAATCCGGTAAAAATGACGGGTAAATCCTACAAAAGTCTATCCCAAAAACGATTTTTTCAGTGACACGACAGCAAGTAATCATTTATCTTGACACGTTTCGACGCCGCAGTTGACCGTGACGACTTCGAACCGCCAGAGCCCGGTCGAACCAGCGACGTACCGGACTATCGGCTCACGCCGCCGTCCGGGGGGCTAATGTTTGCCGAGACACAAGTCATTTTAAAGATATATACTCGTCACATCGGCATGGCAACTTCGACAGTTCGCGGAACGATTTCGGGGATGGGGAGCCGAGCGAACCCGGCGTTCGCCGCCGCCGTCGTGTTCGTGCCGCTCGCCGCGCTCGGCTACGCGGTGACTATTGGATCGCTCCAGCAACACACCTACGTCCACGTCATGACGGGCGTGCTCTGGACGGGCATCGACCTGTTCATGGGTCTCGTGCTCGGCCCGGTCGTCGGCGGTCTCGAGGAGGACCAGAGTGCCGCCGTCTTCCAGCGTCTGACGCCGAAGACGGCCTTTCTCCTGCCGTCGCTGGCACTCGTGACCATCGCCAGCGGCATCACGTTGGCCCAACGGCTCGGCCTGTTCACGAACGGCGAGCCGTGGCTCGCGCTGTTTACCTTCGCCAATCTCGTCCCGGCACTGTTGCTCATCGCGTGGCGGCTCGACGCCTGGCGCGACTGGCGGTGGCAGCTCCCCTTCGCGCTCGCGACGGTCGGCTCGGTCGCGTGGGTCGCTCTCACCCTCGGCGATCTCCGGATGATCGACCCGGCACTCGTCATCGCGCTCGGTATCGTGACGATCCTCTCGGTCCAGGGCTTCGGCTTCCTCATGCCCGGCGAGATCCGGATGTACCGCGAGATGCGCTCGGCGACGCCTGACTCGTCGGTCATCGCCGCCATCGGCACACAGAACGCCATGCTGGGAGGCGTGCAGGGCGCGTTTCAGCTGCTGCTCATCCTCGATATGGTCTATCTCCGCTACGGCGGCTTCCCGCTCTGATTCCCTACGACGAGGCTTCCAGCCCACGCAGTCGCTCGTGGACGGTCTCGTTCGCCTGTGAGGAGAGGATCAGCCGCGCGACACCGCGGGCGGTGACGTCGTTGAGCCACCGGGCGAGCCGGCAGCGGGGGCCGAATTGCGACTGCAGGGCGACGGCCGTCCGCCACGCGCTGTCGCGACACTCGTCGATGGTGAACACCAGGAGCCACTCGTCGAGGCGGCCGAGGGAGTCGTCGACCGTCTCCAGACCGGGAGCGTCCCGCTCGGCCAACGCGTCCTGCGTCTCGTCGAGCAAGTGGCTGATGACGTCCGTGACCGCGTGGTGGTCCGCGTACTTCTCGCGGCGGCCGGACTCGGTTCCCACCGCCGCCAACGTCAACGCGAGGTCGTAGTTGATGTGGGCGTTCACGCCGAGTGCGGCGTCTTGGACGACGAGACCGTCGCCACGGGCCGCGGCGTCGAACGCGAGCTGCCACGCCTCGGGAACCAGTTCGGCGTTGCCCGCCTCGTAGTCGTAAACGGCCTGCCGGTAGAGGTTCGCGAACTCGACGAGATACGCGCTCACCCACTCGGGGTCGGCGAAGTCGCCCCGGTCGATGCCCTCGGCGACGGCAGCGGTCATGCGTGCGTAGATATTGAGAAACACTGCCCGACGGTCCTCCCGTTCCTCGAACGCCGCGGCGAGACCGACCAGCCGCTCGTGTGCGTCGGTGACGTCGAGATACGGGTCGGCGACGAGTCCGAGAAGTTCCGGGTCGCGCCGTGGCCGGGGGTCCGTCGACGACCCCCTTCGGACGCCACCGACGGCGACGCGGAGCTGCTTGCGCCGCGTACTGCCGGGTCCGTGTGATCGCATACCACGAGAGATTCTCCCGAGACAGCATAACGCTTCACCCCGACCGAAGACCCTGGACGGCCTCGCTCGCGACGGTGGGAGCGCGCCCGAAGACACCGAACGCCGAGGCTCCTCAGCGCGCCAGGCTTAGAACTGCATCACCGCTTCCTCCGTCACGATGGTCTCTACCAGTCGAATCGGCGTGGCGTCGTAGGCGGGGTTTTCGACCGCGAACCCTTCCATCGGTTCGAGCAGGACCTCCGACCCCGGCCGGAACTTGTTCTGGAAGTCGAAGCCGCTCCCGATGAACTTCGCGGAGGAGGCGATGACGGTCATCGGCACGTCCTGGTCTGCGGCCGCCGTCGCGATGGGGTAGGTGCCGATCCGGTTGTAGACGACGTCGTCGATGAGACAGTTCATCCCGACGAGGACGCGGTCACACTCCGAGAGGTAGTATCCGGCCGCGCTGTCGGTGATGAGTGTCACGTCGACGCCGGGCCACTCGGCAAGCTGGCGGGCCGTCCGTCGGCCGAGGAAGCGCGGCCGCGACTCCGTCACGTACAGTTCGAACGTCTTGCCTGCTTCGAGAGCGCGTTCGAGCGTCGCCATCACCGTCGAGGAGTTCTCGTGTGTCAGGAGGACGTCGCCGTCGGAGAGCAGCTCTGCGGCCCGCTCGGCCGCGAGCCGCTTGCTCGATTCGACCTCCTCGACGACGTCGTCGATGGCCGCGAGCAGCCGTTCTTTCGCCTCGTCGACGGTGTCGGCCTCGGTCTCGGTCAGGCTCTCGACGATCCGTTGTTGGGTCGTATGCAACGGTGCGTGCGAACTGTTCGCACGTTGGAGGGCACTGCTGTTGCGCTCGACGAGACGGACGAACTCGTCGACGCTGTAACACTCCCGGTCGGCCAACTCTCGGAGTGCCTCGGCGGCCTCCACGGCGACGACCGACGCGCTCTGGGTGTCCATCTCCTCGATCCGGCGGACCGTGTCGTCGATTTCGCTCATTTTGTGTACGTTGTTACCACGCCTTTAGATAGTTCCCGATGCACTCGGCGACGCTGCCCCGACTGACTGCCATCTCGAAGACGGGACCGACCGGCATCCACGGACGTTCGTCGCGTGGTGTGCGATATTCCGACGCTGATGGCGAGTCGGTAGGGGTGGACGACGACGTGGTCAGCAAACGTCGGGCGCGAGCACTCACCTCGGCGGGAGCGGTGTGATGTCGAACGTAATCTCGATCTCCGTTCCCCTGTCGGCGAACCGCTTTTTGAACCGTCCCCGACCCGACCCCGCCCTGTCGGGGTCGCTCGGACTCTCGCTGAGGAACCACCGCACTGACTTGCGGGCACCTTTGAACTCGTCACCAGCGGCGTCGTGTTCCCGTGGCTCCATCACGACCTCGATGTACGACTTGCGACGGTCGAGTTCGCCCTCCGTCGAGAATTCGAGCGTGTTGTCGATGTTGAGGTCTTTCGACTGGCCCTGCTTGACCCGGACCCAGTTGTTCGAGTCGGCCCCCCACGAGTCGAGTCCGATGATCGGCTGGCTGTTCGACCCGTCCTTCGAGTAGGCCCTGCCGCCGACGAAGATGCTCCCGTACAACTCCTCGGTGTTCTTGCTTCCGACGACGTCGTTTGCGGTCACGACGCGGATGTCGAAGTTGTGGACGCGGAACCGACGCGTCTTCGGCCGGCAGGTTCGCGCGTTGTACGTCGTCGAGAGGTAGACGTTCGCCGTCTGCAACCCGCTGAGATACTTGGTCTGGTACGCGACCGGCGCGCCCGGCGAGTCCGAGGGGCTGTACGTCGCACCGCGTTGTATCCAGTCACCGATGGCCGCCGCCGCACCAGTGTCGCCGTAGCCGCTGATGAGTTTGCTCGCCGACGACGCGCTGCCGCCGAGGACGTTGATGTTGACTTTCGTGTTCTTCAACACCTGCTTGTCTGCCGTAGACAGGTCGGCCTCGACCTTGTTGAGTCCGGACTTCACCGCGACGTCGAGTGCGGTTTCGACCTCCTGATAGGTGTACTTGGACTCGACACTGAAGAACAGGAGGCGGCCGTACGACACGTTGTTGACGATGACGTCGTTCTTCCGGAGGTAGCTCATATCGCTCACGACGCCGTTACCGGCAGGGTTCGGCAACGAGACACTGATGTCGTAGTACTTCTGTGAGAACGTCGCCAGGAGCTTGTTCGTCTCTGTCGTCTGCGTGAAGTCGAAACTGCCCGAGACGTCCACGGAGGGGTTGCTGAAGTGAGCACCCAGTTCGACGTCGAGTTGGTCCTTCGAGTAGATTCGTTGTTTCTCGTAGCTCATCACAGCCGGCGTCGCACCCGAGCCGACACGGTCGAGAATCTCGTTTCGCGCGGTCCGAACTGCGCCGAGTGAGGGTGTCTGGACCGTCTTGGTGTTCGTCCCGTCGATGTTTGCGAGCGAAATCGACAGCTGGAGCGGGTTCCGGATCGTCTGTGTCGAGACGCCGCCACGGCGTTGTGAGGTCAACGCCGGCGCGAACGAGCCGTCGGCGATGGACGCCGCGGTCAGCAGTGCTCCCGGATAGACCTCCGTCATCGACGGGTTCAACAGGAACACGTCGGACCCGCCGGTCGTCGCGGTCTTCTTGCGAACGGTACAGACCATCCCGTCGTTCTCCGTCGTCGACGACTCGCCCTGACTGGTCGTCTCCGTTTGCTTCTGGTCCGGTGTGACTTCGACTGAGACTGCTCCGCTGTTCGTCGTCGCTGATGGAGGGTCACTCGACGTCTCGCTCGACGTGGTCAAGTCGACGTTCAACACTGAGGGGTCGATTAACGACCGGTTAAGCTGGCTGACCACCGACGGATCGAAGGTGATGTTCCTGTTCGTCGGCGGGCCGCCACAGGTCCCGTCTGCGAGACACGGTGGGGGGTCGAACGACGGCGTCTCGTCGGCCACCTGGCTGTTCGGGGTGGTCGTCGTTGTGGTCGTCGGTGACGCCGTCGAGGTTGAGGCCGCTGGTGTCGCGGTCGTCGGCTCCTCAGTCGTCGGTGCCTGGGTCGGGGTTGCCGTCGCAGTCGCGGTCGGCTCACGCGTCCGCGTTCGAGTGACGGGCGTCGGCTGCGGTGTCGACTGACCGGAACCCGTGCTCCCCGAGAACGGGGTGTCGATTGAGACGCTACAGCCCGCGAGGGAAGCGGAAAGCAGTCCGCTTACTGTCGCAAGTAGTGTCCGCCGTCGGACGGACGTCTCGCTGCTCTCGTCGCTCATGTGTGGACTCCCGGATGTCGTTCGCGTTCCGATTCATTCTCGTGAACCGAACTGTCTGGAATCATAGTCAGTTCAGCCTACACATTCTCGGATTTCGGCTAAGTTCCCGACGCTAATTACTTCGTGCCGGGATCGCGAGGAGGTGGAAAACACCCTGTTCAGCCTCGAAGGCGCGTGTTCGTCCGGACATCACTCACGGCCGTCACGATCCGTCGCGTCGTTCGACGTACCACGTCATCAGTTTCCCTTGGGCCTTCCGAAGGTGGCTGTGGAACGTCGACGGGGCGATGTCCATGGCGGCAGCGACGTCTTCGGCAGTGCTGTCACGCGGCCACTCGAAGTAGCCGGCGTCGTAGGCGGCGTCGACCGACTCGCGTTGTCGAGGTGTCAGCCCGGCGTCGACGGTAGACGGTTCCGGTTGTGCCGGCTCGACTGGAGCGCGCTGTTGCTTCGATGCGAGTTTGACGTCGCCAGCCGTCTGGTGAAGCGCGTCGGTGAGCGTCCGAACGCTCGACCCGCTCGCCGTCTCGACGACGAGCCGTTCTGATCCGTCCGACGCGACGCTGTCGACGACGTTCGCTCCGTGAGCAATCGCGATCGCGAGCGGTGTCGTGCCGTCGAGGTGGAGTTCGATAGTCGACCGGTTCGGTACGCGTGATGCGGCTTCGACGGTGGGCCTCGCGTCGAGGTCGGAAACCACCGTTTCAGGCTCGCTGCCGATGACATCGACGTATGCGAGCACGGCCGACGCGTCCAGCGGTACGGTCGATGTGACCGCCAGTTCGGCGTCGCCGTCCTGGGTGACCGCTGCAAGCGGCGACCCTGCAGGGCCGATATCGTAGCCGAGTTCGACGACGGTGTCGGAGACGAGCGTCTGTCTCGTCTCGACGGCGTTCAGTGCCATGCCGACCGTCTCGGCGAGCTCTTCGAGGAGTTCGACCTCAGGTTCGGGGAATCCCCCGCGTCTGTCGGTCCGAACACGGAGCGAGCCGTACACGGTCGTCCCGAAGCGCACGGGTACGGTGAGTTGTGCCGTCTCCTCGTCGGCGTCGTACTGTGTCTCTCGAACGGCCTCGTCGACGACGGTCGCGTCGGTGTACCGACTGGTCGTTCGCAACTGGTTCGCGACACCAGCTTCGACCGCAGCCGTGGTCCGAGAGCTTACGAGCACCTGACCGACGTTCCGGAGGATGCGGTTGATTTCGTCCAGTTCGATCAGTTCCGTCTGGCGACGTTCGAGTTCGGCCAGTCGCTCCTCTCGGTCGGTGACGTCGTGAAACCGATACATCGTCCCGACAGCGTGACCCCCGGAATCCGCGATGGTGGCCGATTGGATCTCGAAGATTCGGTCGGCGATGTGCGAGACGACTGGTTCGTCCCCCGGCACCGGTACCGGGTGAAGGAAGTCGTCGATGTCCCGGCCGGTCGACGTGCGGTTCCCGAGCACCTCGGTGGCCGCCGGGTTGTGGTACACGACCGAGTCACCCGTGTCGGTCACGACGATTGCGTCGCCGACGTGTTCGAGTGCCGAGAGCCGTCCGAGTTTGAGTACCGACGGCGGACGGTCGAACAGATCGTAGCCGAAGATGGCCCGTGAGAAGGCGAGCCCGGTCAGGCCGAAGACGTAGGGAGTCATGTCGAGACCGTCGATGGGCTGGTAGCCGAGAACTGACGCGAGATTGACGACGAACGGCAGGCCGATTCCCACCGCGAGCAACGACTGTGGCGGCGCGAGGAGCGAGCGCGACTCGCGAACGGCGTGCAAGAGCAAGAACAGACCGCCGCCCGTGAGGAGATAGGTGTACAGCAGATTGACCCAGTACCACGGCCCAAACTCTTGGTGGGCGATGACGACACCGTTAGCTCGCACGAGAACCGTGTCGGTCCAGATGAGGTGGTGCCACGAGTTCGTCCAGACGAGACAGAGCGTGAGCGTCGGGACGACCGAGAGAACGCTCATGGTGAGAGGTCGGCGGAGCGTCTCGAATCCGGTGTACTCGGCGAAGAAGAGGACGAGAAAGAGAGGGACGAACGCGATGCCGATCCATTGCAGCTGTTCCCAGAGGACTCGCCCACCCCGCGTCGGGGTGAGTAAGCCACCGGCGTACGCCAGACTCCAGATAGTCGCGACGACCATCAGCCCGACGAACGGCTTCGCAGCCGGCCGGTCTCGTCGCCGCCACCCGACAACCGCGAGCCACGCGGTAAGCACTGCTGACGTGCTGAGAAGTGTGACGTGGACGAGCGTCGTCGCAAACCCCATTCGTACAAACACGACAATTCTTTGTCTCTTAGTTGTTGGTAAAACACCACACGTCCCGTTTTCGCCGTGCTCGCTCCCTCTCGGGGACTGTGACAGATTATAACATATACTTAGATAGTCTCGGATGCTCCATCTGGTATGCAACGCTCGATCGGCGGTAGTCGCTCGGTTGTCGTGGGAGATGTCGAACGGCCGTTCTGTGGTGAGTGCTGATGCCCTACTACGGCGGCTCCGAGTTGGCGTCGGTGTACGAGGACGCGCTCGGTGACGGGTTCGGTCTGATCGCGAGCAACGTCGCCGAGCCGAACACGGCCATCGGACTGATGGCGGGTGCGGCCCGCGTCGACTCGGATCTCCTCCTCCAGTTGAGCACCGGTGCCTGCTCGTTCGCCGGGAACGGCGACCCCATCGCGGGACTCCGAGCGATGGGGGGCTACATCCAACTCGTCGCCGAACAGTACGACGTCGGCGTCTTTCTCAACATGGACCACCAGACCGACCTCGGTCTCATCGAACGGCAAGTCGAGTTGGGGATTCCCTCCTCGATCATGGTCGACGCCTCCCACGAGTCGTTCGAGGAGAACGTCGCCCGGAGCAGGGCCGTCGTCGAGATGGTCGACGAGGCCGACGCGGACATCCTCGTCGAGGCCGAACTGGGTCGGATCAAAGGCGTCGAAGACGAGGTCGTCGCCGACGAAACCTTCTACACCGACCCAGAGCAGGCCGTCGAGTTCGTCGACCGCACCGGCTGTGACCTCCTTGCCATCTCCGTCGGCACCCAACACGGGGTCGCCAAGGGGACGGACCTCGAACTGCGTCCCGACCTGGCAGGACGTATCCAGACGGCACTGCGAGACCACGGACTTCAGACTCCGCTCGTGCTGCACGGCTCTTCGGGTGTCCAGCCCTACCAGCTGCGTGAGATGCTCCGCCACGGCGTCTGTAAGGTCAACAAAGACACCCACTACCAGTACGAGTACACCCGGACGGCCTACGACTTCTACCGCGAGCACGCCGCCGGAATCGTCCCGCCCGCGGACGTCGACGATGACCGAGAGACGTTCTTCAACGACGTCGAGTGGGCACCGAACAAGGACGACTTCGACCCCCGAGTCGTCGGCCGCGAGATCCGCGAGCGCATCGCCGACGTCTACGCCGACCTCGCGACGTCCTCGGGGAGCGCGGGCCGTAGTCGGTACGCTACCTGACCGTGTCGGACGACCGGTTCCCGCCCGTCGGACCGTCTGTGCTGCCTACGTAGTCAGTCACAGCTAGAGTGGCCATCTATTGACCTCCTCCCGCGCGTAAAGTCGCGGGAATCCCACCATGGGATTTCAGGCCGAGCGCGGCCCTAAGGTTTCAAGACGCATACGTTCCAAGCGTCTCTTGCGTGGTAGCATCGGCTTGGCTGTCTTGTGGGGCGGTCAAAGGCCCCCCTTCCTCAGCCGAGTCATCGCCATCCGTGTGTTCTCTTGAATGGCTCTCTCCACTGAGGTAGCGGTCTGCAATATTGAGCGAGGCGTTAATGTCTGCGTGATACTCTGAAACCCAACACTCGTCGTTCGTACACTTGAACGTCGCCTGCTTCGGACGATAGCCCTGCTCTCCGCAACAGTGGCACGTCTTTGAGGTGTACGCGGGATTCACTGTCTCGACACGAATCCCTTTCTCAAGAGATTTATAACGAATCTGTGCGTGCATTTTCGCAAATCCCCATCCGTGAAGACGACGGTTCATGAACGAACCGTAGTCCATGTTCTCACGGATGTACGTCAGGTCTTCAAGCACTAAAACGGGGTTGTCGAACTGGTCAGCGTAGGCGACGACCTCCGACGTGACCGTGTGAAGAATCTGGTCGATTCGTCGCCACAACTCATCGCCATAGGAGTTAGCGATACGTTTACTCCCACGCTGTTGTAGGCGTCGAGTCGCCGTGAAGTACGTCTCACGGTGTTGTCGAACTGTCTTGCCTTCGTCGTTCCAGAGGTTGGGTGCAGTCGGGGA